>JAFEEZ010000399.1 GCA_018240825.1 Pseudomonadota bacterium
ATCCGTGATCTTAGGCTCGGTGTCTACGACGTGCTGGTAGGGATCAATCTGCTCCGAGAGGGGCTCGACATCCCCGAATGCGGGCTGGTGTGCATCCTCGATGCCGACAAGGAAGGCTTCCTGCGCTCCGAAACCTCGCTGATTCAGACGATCGGCCGCGCCGCGCGCAACGTCGACGGGCGCGTCATCCTATACGCCGACCGCATGACGGGCAGCATGGAGCGCGCGATCAACGAGACCAACCGTCGGCGGGAAAAACAGCGGCAATATAACGAGCTGCACGGTATCACGCCGACCACGATCAAGCGCAACATCGGCGACATCATCCAGGACGTCGCCAGCCGCGACCAGGTGACGGTGGAGATCGACGAGGACCGCCCGCACATGGTCGGCCACAATCTGCGCGCTTATATCGAGGAGCTCGAGAAAAAGATGCGCAAGGCCGCGTCCGACCTTGAATTCGAGGAAGCTGGCCGCCTGCGCGACGAAATCCGCGCGCTGGAGGCGGAGGAACTCGGCCTGCCGCCGAGCGAGCATAAGGCGCCGATCATGGGCCGATCGAACGAAGGCAAGCCCGGCACGCGCAAGGGCCGTTACGGCAAGCAGTCGAAGATGCGCGCCGGGATGCCGGGGAGTTCGCGGCGGGCGCGTTGATGTCGTCAAGTGTTATGTTGGCGTCTGTCCACAACCGCAGCGGTTGACGAAATAACTGTTGCGCGAGATTCAAATCGGCGATTCATAGCTGACTCACCTTCGGAGTGAGTTTGATGATCCGCAGCTTCGCTAATGCCGAAACCGAGCGCGTTTGGAACGGCAAGCAGCCGCAAGCTGCCGCCTGACATTCAGGGCCGCGCACTCGCGCGTCTCGCGATGCTCGATGCCGCGGCCGACTTGAACGACCTCCGCAACCCGCCGTCCAATCGCCTCCATGCCCTGACCGACGACCGTGCGGGTCAGCACTCCATTTCCATTAACATGCAATGGCGTATATGCTTCGTCTGGCGCGATGGAGGCGCCGACGATGTCGAGATTGTCGACTACCATTAATGACGACTGGCTGCACAACCCGCATGCGGGCGAGATGCTGGTTAGTGAGTTTCTGGAGCCTCTGGCGCTGGACGCCGGATCGGTGGCGGCTGCGCTCGACATACCCGAACAGAAATTGCTCGACGTGATCGACGGTCGTCGGCCGATCGACGCTGAACTCGATCTTCGCCTGGGTCGCTATTTCCAAATGTCGGAAGGATTCTTCCTCCGCTTGCAGGATCGCTACGAACTCCTCGAAGCCAAGCGGGCATTGAACGGCGAACTCGATCGCATCGTCCCACGCGCGGCTTGATCGACCGGTTTGAGGTTGAGGCGCGGCGATCGCGCCGCCATGATCGCGCGATGCCTAGATTGCTTGCCGTTTCGTTCGTTGCCGTGGCGCTCGCCGGGTGTGTCGGGCCGCCCCAGGCGCCTGAGGCGCCGCCGGCTCCCGTCATCAAGCCGACGCCGCGCCCGACCCCACCGCGGCCTGCACCGCTGCCGAGCGACTGGAACGACTGGCCGTTCACGCCGGGTAGTTGGTTCTATGAGGGTGGCGCCGACCGATCGCGCGCGAGTTTCGGCACCGATCAGCGCGTTGTCGTCTTGAGTTGCGATCGCGCAAGTCGGCGGATCGAGCTCACGCTGATCGTCGGCGCGGATGTCAGCCTCGTGGTGCGGACCACGACGATGATCAGGGAGCTGCAGACCCGCTCGTTGACCAAACCCACCGCCGACAAGACCGCCATGCCTACTGCGCAACTGTCGGCGAACGATCCGCTGCTCGACGCCATCGCGTTCAGTCGCGGGCGGTTCGTCATCGAGCAGGCTGGTCAGCCGCCGCTGGTGCTTCCGCCCCAAGCCGAAATCGGCCGCGTGATCGAGGATTGCCGGGGATAGGTCGCCGCTCCCGGGCGTTGTAGAGCGCGAGGAGACTGTCCATGATCCGCAAGCTCAAGTCGGGCGAATACCGGCTCTATTCGCGCAAGGTCGATCCCAGGACGCACAAGCGCCGCAACCTCGGCACGTTCGGTAGCCGCGAGGCCGCCGAGAAGCACGAGCGCGAAATCCAGTATTTTAAGCGGCATTGAGCCATGGCCGCCGCGAAGAAATGGTCGCAGGACGTGACCGAACATTCGGACGCGCTCGACCTTGAGAAGGACGTGTTCACGCGCGACGACCCCAAATCGATCGCGCTGTCGCTCAAGCGATCGGCCGAACGCAGCAAGCGCCGCAAGGGCACGCCGTTCCAGTCGGCGATGTCGATGCTGACCTTTTACATCAACCGCGCTGGCAAGGACTTGCCCGCGAAACAGAAGAGGGTGCTGGAGGATGCCAAGGACGAGCTGCGCGCGGCGTTCGGGCGCTAGCCAGCCAAGGCGAAAGAGAGTCGTCGAATTCCATGCGAATTACAAGACTTGAAATGCTTATCCACGTGATTCACATTCCCGTTGTGCCCAGCTTCGGGCACGTCGTTTCAACAAGCGAAAGGAGGTGATCCGATGTCTCATGGTTCAGCAATGGGGTCGGTTCAGTTCGTTCGGGGGACGCGCCGCTAGGTCCGCCGGGTTCGCGCGGGGGGTATCCTCCCCCAAGCAACGCATGAACCCACAGGATTTGCGGTCCGCATGGTCCTCCGGGCTGGAGCTCTCCGGCCGCTGACCATGTCAGGAGGTTGCCGGGTGTCGAGAGGCATCCGGCAACCTCTTTTCATTTTTGGGGAAGTGGCGGATGACCGGGCGGCCGAAAATTGGGGGAATCACCATGCGCCGTCTCGCTGCCTTGTTGTTGCTCGCCGCGCCGCTGCCCGCCCTCGCGCAGAGCTTGCCGGTAGTCGAAGAACAATCGATCGATCAGCTTCGCGCGGCGATGGCGTCGGGGACGTCCAGCGAGGCGATCACGCGGGCGTATCTCGCGCGGATCGAGGCGATGGACCGCAAGGGGCCGAGCCTGCGCGCGGTGATTGCGGTCAATCCCGATGCGATCGCCGAGGCGAAGGCGAGCGATGCGCGGCGCAAGGCGAAGAAGCTGCTCGGGCCGCTGGACGGCGTGCCGATTCTGATCAAGGACAATATCGAGACCAGGGATCCGATCGCGACCACCGCGGGAAGCCTGGCGCTCAAGGACAATGTCACCAAGCGCGACGCGCCAGTGGTGGCGCTGCTTCGCGCGCGGGGTGCGGTGATCCTGGGCAAGACCAACCTCAGCGAATGGGCCAACATCCGCTCGACCAAGTCGATGAGCGGGTGGAGCGCGGTCGGCGGGCTGGTGCGCAATCCCTATGCGCTCGATCGCACCGCGTGCGGATCGTCGAGCGGCACCGGCGCCGGGATCGCGGCGAGCTTCGCGGCGGCGGGGCTGGGGACCGAGACCGACGGGTCGGTGGTGTGCCCCTCGTCGATGAACGGGCTGGTCGGATTGAAGCCGACCGTTGGGCTCGTCAGCCGCAGCTATGTCGTGCCGATCAGCCATAGCCAGGACACGCCGGGACCGATGGCGCGGAGCGTCAAGGACGCTGCCATTCTGCTCTCCGCGATGGTCGGCGCCGACCCCGCCGATCCGGCGACGGCGGATGCCGGCAAGTATCGCAGGGATTATGCCGCCGCGTTGACGCCGAACGGGCTGAAGGGCCTGCGGATCGCGGTCTATCGCGGCGAAATGCCGACGCTGGAGAAGGTGCAGTTCGAGAGGGCGCTCGCGGTGCTCAAGGCGCTGGGCGCGGTGCTGGTCGATGTCACGCGTCCCAAGACCGAGGGGATGGGCGACGCCGAGTTCGACGTGCTCAAGTTCGAACTCAAGAGCGACCTCGACAAATATCTCGCTGCGACGCCGCCCGCGGTGAAGACGCGCACGCTCGACCAGGTGATCGCCTTCAACTCCGCCAACGCCGCGACCGAAATGCCGTATTTCGCGCAGGAAATCTTCGACATGGCGGCCAAGTCGAAGGGCGTGGACGAGCCGACCTACAAGGATCAGCGAGCCAAGTCGCTGGCCGCGGCGAAGGGGGCGATCGACAAGATGCTGGCCGATGCCGGGGCGACGATCCTGGTCCAGCCGACCTATGGTCCCGCCTGGCTGAGCGATCCGGTGTATGGCGACCAATATACAGGGCCGAGCTCGTCCGAGCTTCCGGCGATTTCGGGTTATCCCAATCTGACCGTGCCGATGGGGCTGGTACGTGGACTGCCGGTCGGCATCTCGTTCATCGGGCCGGTCTATAGCGAACAGGCGTTGCTCAATGCGGGCTATGCCTATGAACAGGCGTCGAAGGCGCGCGTGGCGCCGCGCTATCTGCCGACGGTGGATGCAGGGCCGAACATCGAGGCTGTCCGATAACGCTCTTACTGGTGCTCGAGCAATTCGGCGCGGATCTGGACCGCGCGGAGCGACATGCGCACCTCGACGATGAACGCGACCAGCGACGCGATCAGGAACAGCATCGCGAGGATGAAAGTCAGCGCGACATAGGTGCCGAACTTGAGGTCGGCGAGTTCGGCGACGAACAGCAACGCGACCACGGTGCACGTCATGATCGCGCTCGACACCGCCAGGAACAACGCCGCGTTGATCACCCGGATGCGCTTGTCGAGCAGACGCAGCTCCCTGACGTGCCGATCATGCTCGGAACCCGTCGATCGCGGGTGGAGTGCCTCGAGCGTGCGCGAGCGATCGATCACGCGCGACAGCCGCCCGGCGAGCACGTTGAGCAGCCCCGAAATGCCCGCAAGCATGAAGACGGGCGACAGCGACAGCTGAATCGTCTGCGCGATCGTTGAGACGGTGGCGACTTGCATGGCGGGACATGATGGCGGCTGTCGTGCGTTATGGGAAGCGAAGGAGTTGAACGATGCTCGATTGGACGGTGGATGAGGCGGCCGGCGTTATCGACCTGACCGTCGATGGCGCGATCGAGCGCGAGGATTATGAACGGCTGATCCCCGTGCTCGAGGCGCAGATTGCGAAGCACGGCAAGCTGCGGGTGGTGGAGACGGTGCGCAAGATCGGGCCGATCGACTGGTCGCTGTGGTGGCGCGATCTGA
>JAFEEZ010000039.1 GCA_018240825.1 Pseudomonadota bacterium
CCGAGCGTGCTGTCCGACGCCGACGGGCGTTATCGCGGGCCTGACGATCAGGTCCACAAGGCGACGGGCTTTACCTTCCGATCGACCTTTTCGTTGTGGGACACGTTTCGCGCCGAGCATCCGCTGCTGACGATCGTGCAGCCGCCGTCCACCACTAGCGACGTGGTGCGCTCGCTGATCGCGAGCCGCGAAGAGAGCCCATACGGCATCCTGCCCGTCTGGCAGTTCCAGGGGCAGGAGACGTGGACGATGATCGGCTATCACGCCGTCCCGGTCATCGCGGATGCGTACCTCAAAGGCGTGCGTGGGTTCGACGCCAACAAGGCGCTCGACGCGATGGTCGCGAGCGCGACCTATGCGCCGTATGGCGACCTAGGGGACTATATGACGCTGGGCTACGTCCCAATCGACCGCGAGCCGGAAGCTGCGTCGAAGACCGTCGAATACGCCTATGACGACTGGACCATCGCGCGAATGGCGCGGAAGATGGGGCGCGCCGACATCGCCGCCACGTTCGAGAAGCGTGCTGCGAACTGGCGCAACAGCTTCGACGCCAAGACCGGCTGGCTGCGCGCGCGCAAGGCCGACGGCAGCTTTCGCGTGCCGTTCGATCCGACCGCGATCAATTACGGGTCGGATTATACCGAGGGCAATGCCTGGCAATATTCCTGGTTCATGCCGCACGATCAGGGCGGTTTGATCAAGCTGCTCGGCGGCGATGCGGCGACCGTGAAGAAACTCGACGCGATGTTCGGCTTCGACAATTCGAAGCTCGACTACAGCCATGCCGAAGACATTGCCGGGCTGATCGGGCAATATATCCACGGCAACGAACCGAGCCACCACGTCGCCTATCTCTACGCTTTTGCAGGTGCGCCGTGGCGGACGCAGGCGCGGCTGAAACAGATCGTCGACAGTCAGTATAACGACACGCCGCAGGGCCTGTCGGGCAACGACGATATCGGCCAGATGTCGGCGTGGCTGGTATTCACCGCGCTCGGTTTCTACCCGGTAGCACCGGGCAGCGGCCAGTATGTGATCGGCCGCCCCTTCGTCGATCGCGCGACGATCAGACTGTCCACCGGCAAGCGCTTCACGGTCGTCGCCGAGGGGCTTGGCGCCGCCAACCGCTACGTCGCATCGGTGACGCTCAACGGCAAACCGCTGACGCGCGTCTATGTCACCCATGACGAGATCGAGCGCGGCGGCGAGTTGCGCTTTGCGATGAGCGCAGTGCCGAATACGGCGTGGGGAACGAGCATCGCATCGCGACCGTATTCGATGAGCGGATATTGAGCCTGGAGAGGGGCACGGCGAGCCGTGGGCGCCGCGCGCCCAACCGCTTAGCGCGCGCAGCATTTTAACCTTTTGTTAACCATCCCCGCTCATCTTTCGTTAACACGTTGAAAAGACGATTTTTGGGCTAGCGGAGGAGGCTGTATGCGCCGCGCGTTGGGGTCGTTCGCCCTGTCGATGATGATTCTGACGGGATGTGCGACGACGGAGGTGAAACCCGTTCCTCCCGCGCCGGTCGCCGCCGATCCTGCCCCCACCGGTTGGCGCGCGACCGCCTCCGCCGTCGATCGCTCGCGCGTCGACGCCTTGCCCGGTCTGTGGAAAGAAGCGCTGGGTCAGGTTCCCGCTCGCCTGCGGACGAAGGTCGTCGCGGAGGGCGCATTGCTGGAACCCGATGCCGCCCAGACTTTACCCGAACTCTCACCCGGGTCCTACCTTTGCCGATTGATCCGTCTGGGGGGCCAGCGCGGCTACGACTCGTTCAAGCCCGATTTCTGTTACATCACGGGCGAGGGAGACAAACGATCGTTCACCAAACAGACGGGGACGATACTGCCCGGCGGATGGCTGTTCGCGGACACCGACAAGCGACAAATATTCCTGGGGACCAATCGTCCCACGGCCGCCGGGATCGCGGCGCCCTACGGCGCCAATCCGGCGCGCGACGTCGCCGCGGTGATCGAACGGGTGGCTCCCTTCCGCTGGCGGATGGTTGTCCCGCACGGCAGCGGCGGCGCGGTGCTCGACATTTACGAACTTGTCCCCATTCCGCCCAAGGTGCCCGGCGCGGGCCCTGTCGTCGCCCCGAAGGCCTGATCCCTTGCTGCACTGCACCATAATAGCTATATTCGCCGCATGTACTTGACCGAGAACGCCGAGCCGATGCCGACCGGCGCGACGCCGACGATCCTCAAGGCGATCGTAACCAAGCGGTGCGTCAGCGCGACGTACAATCGCCAGGCGATCGTCCTGGCCCCCCACGTGTTGTTCATGAAAAACGACGCGTTGCACGTCGGCGGCGTCACGCTGGAGCGCGACGGGGCCGTGCCGAGGGAATACAAGATGGGCGTGTTCAAGCTCGACGGGCTGGGCGAGATCGCGATTACCGACCGCCCATTCCAGACAAGCGAACTGTGGAACCCGGCCGACGAGCGGTTCGTCGCGCAGCCGCTGATGATGGTCGAGCGCTAGCCCCGGCGCGATCGCCGTGCCAAGGTCGTCGCGGTGAGCGAGGACCGTCCCCAATCCCGACTCTGGCGGCCTTGGCTGTGGCCGGCGTTCGGCCTGTTCGTTGCGTCGCTGGTCGGACTCGGCGCGTATCTGGCGGACGAGCTGGTCGAGGGCGAGGGCTGGGCGATCGACCGGCGGCTGTTGATCGGGTTGCGCGTGGCCGGCGATCTTCAGCGGCCGATCGGTCCGCACTGGATCCAGCAATCGGCCGTCGACATCTCCGCGCTGGGCGGGCCGACATTGATGTGGCTGTTCGGCGTGTCGGGGCTCGTCTGGCTGGTCTGCCGTCGCCAGCGTGCCGAGGCGGCGTGGATAGGGGCTTCGTTGATCGGCGCGAGCCTGATCAGCAGCAGCCTGAAATATGCGATCGACCGGCCGCGGCCGGCGCTCGTCCCGCACCTGGCGCAAGTCACCGATTCCAGTTTCCCGAGCGGACACAGCCTGGTTTCCGCCGCGCTTTATCTTACGCTCGCGCTGATGCTGGCGGAGGACGCCAGGAGCTGGGCCGCGCGCGGCGCGATCGTCGGGTTCGGCGCGTTGCTGGTCGTGCTGATCGGGTGCAGTCGCGTTTATCTGGGCGTGCATTGGCCGAGCGACGTGCTGGGCGGGTGGTGTTTCGGCACCGCATGGGCGCTCGCGGTGTTCGCGGCGAACCGCCGGCTGCACCGCAAACGATTCGCAACAGGAACGGTTCGTGACGATCGTGGTTGAACCCGCGACATCATCACGGAGGAAACGATGGCCGACAAACCCGATGCGATCGCGCTGTTGAAGGCGGATCACCGCGAGGTCGAGGAATTGTTCGAGAAATTCGAAAAAGCGTCCGGCGACGGCGCGAAGGAAAAGATTGCGCTCAAGATCTGCATGGAACTGACCGTCCACGCCCAGATCGAGGAGGAGATTTTCTATCCGGCGTGCGAAGGCAAGGTCGACGAGGACGACCTGAAGGAAGCCTATGTCGAGCATGACGGCGCCAAGGTGTTGATCGCGGAGATCGAGGCGGGCGGGCCCGATGACGAGTTTTACGACGCCAAGGTCAAGGTGCTGTCCGAACAGATCGAACATCACGTCGAAGAAGAGGAACGGCGGATGGAGGGCATCTTCAGCCAGGCGCGCAAAGCGGGACTCGACATGGACGCGCTTGGC
>JAFEEZ010000003.1 GCA_018240825.1 Pseudomonadota bacterium
CAGGTCGATATCCACGCGCGGCAGATCAGACTTGACCTGCTCGTGAACGCGCCCAACGAAGCGCGCGCTGCGCGGCAACAGGCGGGTGATGCGATTGCGCGTGGCGCCGCCGCCGCTCGCTTCGCTGACGATTCGCACGCGCCCCAGCCTCGGCGGACCGGCACACCACTCGCGCAGGCATTCCCCGCCGCGCTGGATCCACTCGTCGGCGTCGATCACCAGGTTCCAGTCGGCATCGGCGAGCGCCAGCGCGGCGTTGCGCGCCTCGGCGAAACTGTCGGGCCATACCGTGTCGTGCACTTCCGCGCCGCACGCTCGGGCAATCGCAATCGTGTCGTCGCGCGACCCAGTGTCGAGCACCACCATCCGGTCGACCCACGGCGCCACGCTGCCGAGGCAGCGTGCGACGCAGCGCGCTTCGTCGCGAACGATCAGCACGGCTGCGATCGAGGAACGGTGGTCCGCCATGCATATCGGCCTGCAACATCGCGGTGAAAATCGCGTTAACCATCGCACCTGTCGCGCGCTTCGATCGTTTCACTTGCAACCTTTTTGCTTCTGTGCGTTCAGGCGGCCAAGGAGATCACGATGCCCAACCAGCCCAGCGAAACCGAAGCCGACCTGACGGGGGTCGAGACGAAAGCGCCGAAGCGCCAGGTTCAGGCGATCGGCGGGCGCAAACTCAAGCCGTCCACCATGATGATGGGGCACGGCTTCGACCCGATGCTGTCGGAAGTGTCGCTCAAGCCGCCGATCTTTCTGACCTCGACCTTCGTCTTCCCCAACGCCGCCGCGGGCAAGCGCCATTTCGAAGGCGTGACGGGCAAGCGTCCGGGCGGCGCCGACGGCCTGGTCTATTCGCGCTTCAACGGACCCAACCAGGAAATCCTCGAGGACCGGCTCGGCATCTGGGAAAATGCCGAGGACGCGCTCGCCTTCTCGTCGGGCATGTCGGCGATCGCGACCCTGTTCCTGTCGATGGTCAAGCCGGGGGACACGATCGTCCATTCCGGCCCGCTCTATGCCGCGACCGAGACGCTGATCGCGCGCATCCTCGGCCGGTTCGGCGTCCACTGGCTCGATTTCCCGGCGGGCGCGACGCGTGAGGAAATCGACGCGGTGCTGTCAAAGGCGGCGTCCGGCAACGTCGCGATGATCTATCTCGAAAGCCCCGCCAACCCGACCAACGCTTTGGTCGATGTCGAAGCGGTGGCGGCCAGCCGCGACGCGATCTTCAAGGGCGCCAAGCCGCCGATCGCGATCGACAACACTTTCCTCGGCCCGCTGTGGCACAAGCCGCTCGACCATGGCGCCGATATCGTCGTCTACAGCCTGACCAAATATGCCGGCGGGCATAGCGATCTGGTCGCGGGCGGCGTGCTCGGGTCGAAGGAGCACATCAACACCATCCGGCTGATGCGCAACACGATCGGGACGATCTGCGACCCCAACACCGCGTGGATGCTGCTGCGCAGCCTCGAGACGCTCGAACTCCGCATGAGCCGCGCCGGCGAGAATGCCGCGAAGGTGTGCGCGTTCCTGCGCGATCATCCGAAAGTCGAGCGCGTCGGGTATCTCGGTTTCCTCAAGGACGGCAAGGACAAGCGCCAGGCCGACATCTACGCGCGCCATTGCACCGGCGCGGGATCGACCTTTTCGCTCTACCTCAAGGGCGGCGAAAAGGAGGCGTTCGCGTTTCTCGACGCGCTCAAGATCGCCAAGCTCGCGGTCAGCCTCGGCGGCACCGAGACGCTGGCGTCGCATCCCGCCGGCATGACGCACCTGTCGGTGCCGGAAGCGCGCAAGCAGGCGCTCGGCATCACTGACAACCTCGTGCGCATTTCGGTCGGCGTCGAGGACGCCGACGATCTGATCGCCGATTTCGCGGCCGCGCTGGAGGCGATCTAGCCGACCACCCCTTCGTCGAGCAGCCGCAGGTCGCGCCCGCGCGTCTCGCGCCCGAACCAGGCGACCAGGCCGAGCGCGAGCGCGGCCGGAATCAGGATCAGTCCAGCGACGATTCCCATCGTGGGAACCAGCGCCGCAATGCTCAGCGCCTGCGCGGCGACGCCGCCCGCCTTGGTGCACGCCGCGACCCACCCGGTGGCCCGGCCGCGCACGCGCAGTGGGAAGCTTTCGGCGGCATAAGGCAACAGGATCGCGATGATCCCGTTCGACCCCACGATCAGCAGCGCGACCGGCAGCACCGGGCTGCCGCTGCCCGCGAGCTCGAGCCGCAGCACGCCGATCAGCCCGAGCAACGTTACGCCGATCGTCGCAACCAGCGACCATTTGGTGCTCCAGCGGCTGTACATCAGCGCGGCGACGAACACGGTCGGGAAGGCGATCAGCGCGCTTTCCGCGAGCAGCTTGCTCGATACCGCCATCGAATAGCCTTTCGCGACGAGGTCGGCGGGGAGCCACAGCAACAGTCCGAAATTGATCAGCCCCCACGCAAGCGCCGCGACCGACAGCGCGCCAAGCTTCCCCACGAGCTTGGCGCCCGTCAGCGCGTGGCTCACCGTCCCGGCGGGCAACGACGGCGGGGCGTCGTGCCGGATCGCGGTCGCGCCGAACCGGGTCATCACGTCGCGCGCTTCGG
>JAFEEZ010000400.1 GCA_018240825.1 Pseudomonadota bacterium
ACCGCATCCGCCGTGATCTGGGCGAGGTCGACATCGCGGAACAGCGCGCGGCGGGCGCCGTCCTCGATCTCTGAAATCCGCAGCATCGCGGCGAACGTGCGCAGCATAACGTTGACCTCCGCTATGGCTTGGTCGATCTCCGCGGTCCGCTCGGCGGCGGACAAATTGCGGCGGTTGGCGCGCTCCAGCCCCGCCAGAAGCCTCGTCAGCGGCGTGCGCAGATCATGCGCTATACTATCGCACACCCCCTTCACTTCGCCCATCAACCGTTCGATCTGTTCAAGCATCGCGTTGATCACGCGGACCAGGCGATCGGTCTCGTCGTTGGTGCCCCGCAGGGGAAGCCGCCCGCCGAGGTCGCCCTGCGTTATGCGCTCGATCGAACGCGTCAGGCCATCGAACCGCCGGATCGATCCGATCCCGATCGCCACCGCGCCGGCCGACCCGAGCACGATCATCACCGCCAGCCCGAGCAGCGTCGCATCGAGCAATTCGGTGCGGAAATGCTGCAGCTCCTCGATGTTGCGGCTGACCACGATCATCCGGCCATCGGGCAGCCGATGCAGATACGAGCGATAAAAGGTGTTTTCGTGCTCGTTGACGACGTGCGTCTCGAAGAACTTTTCGAGCGGCGGGAGCGGAATCGGCAATCGTTTCAAATTACCGCCGAGCCAGTGACCGTCGGCGGCAAACAGCCCGAACGGACGGCGGCCGGTCGGGTCGGCGATCTCGTGCTGGTCGAGGAACGAGCCGATCTGCTTCGACGAATTGCCGTCGAAGGAGGCTGCCTGATAGCGCATCCGCTCGTCAGGGTTGCCCGACAAATAGCTCGACGTCGTCAGATAGATAATCGTAACGAACACGAGCGACGCCGACCCGAACACGATCGCGAAGAAGGCGGCGAGACGAAAGCTTGTCGCGCCGCGGAGTTCCCTAAGCTTGAACAAGGCGGTACCCCGACCCGCGCACCGTCTCAATCATCGCCGGCAGCCCGTTCAGGTCGAGCTTGCGTCTGAGCTTGGCGACATGGACGTCGATCACGTTGGTGCGATCGTCGTAACGATAGCCCCACACCTGTTCGAAAATCATCGCGCGCGTCATCACGTCACCCGGATGTCGCATGAAATGTTGGAGCAACTGATATTCGCGCGGCAACAGGTCGATCTCGACCCCGCGACGGCTGGCCTTGCGGCGAAACAGGTCGAGATGAAGATCCCCCACTGACAATTCCATGTCTTGCACGCCTGGTCCCGGCCGGCGCCTGCGTATCAGCGCGTCCACCCGAGCAGTCAGCTCGACGAAGTCGAACGGCTTTGTCAGGTAATCGTCGCCGCCCGTGCGCAATCCACGCACGCGGTCCGTGACCGCGGACAAGGCGCTGAGGATCAATACCGGCGTCGTAACCCCCGTCCCGCGCAGCGCCGCCAGCACTTCGAGCCCGTTGAGATTGCCCGGCAGCATGCGATCGAGAATGATCGCATCGAAGGTCGTCGAGCGCGCCCGCCGGACAGCCTCGGCGCCATCGACAACGTGCATGCTGTTCATGCCATGATCGATCAACGCCGCGCCGATCTCACGCGCGGTCTTGATGTCGTCTTCGACGATCAAGATGTTCGCCATTGCCGCATCCCGCCCACCAACTCGAACAGCAGCGTCCCGAGCTGATAATCCGGCAAGATTATACCCAGCCCGGGGCTCAAACAACATATCACGCAATGGCGCGAGCGAACGATCGTGGACTCATGCGCAGTCTTCAGCAGTCGCCCCAAGCGCCGACGAACAGAATCTGCACGCGTGTCGCGCAAATGCTCCGGGATCGGGTCATTGCGCCCCCCTGGTCGGCGGGCTGGCTGTGATTCTGTCTCCCCCAGTTCTACGAAGAGGGTGATCATGGAACTGATTGCCGCCGGCGGCGACCGCTATAGCTGCACATATTATGACGACAAATGGTCGGCGGAACACGGCATCGACTGGCGGCCTGGCTCCGCGCAAGTGACGGAGCTTTTCGGCCTCTGAGCCTTGGCGTCTGCTCGCCGTTTTCCGAAATCCTGGCAAGCCGTCGATTCGGATCAATCCAGCCGGACGGATATCGCCTGCGACGACGACAGCCATATTTCTTGGAGATTGTCGCCCGGCCCAACCCGATCGACCACCAGAAACGCGCTTTCGGCGTCCAGCGCGAGCACGAAATGGTGCCAGACGTTCTTGGCGTATTGCACGCCTTGGTGCGGCGCCGCCCCAAATAGCCGGACGCGGGACGCATCGAAGGGGCCGTCGGGCGCCACCGCCACGAGATAGCGTCGTCCGCTCAACGGCATGAAGCTCTGGCTGCCCAGCGGATGGCGTTCGAACACGCGAAGGACCAGCGGGTCGAGCGGGCGGGCGTGAAAGATGCTGATTGCGCCGACACCGCCCTCATCGCTCACATCGAGCATGGCCAGGCGATCGTACCGGTCGGTCCAGCCATAATTGATGGTGCGTCGGACAGCGCGATCCGACATCTCGATCACGTCGCCGAACTGAGCAAAGGCCTCCGCGGTGAGCGGTTCGGGGGAAAGATCGCGCATTCAATCGCCCTTCGTGCCGGCCTGGAGCCATGCGCCCAGCCGGGCGCGTTCGGCGGGCGTCATCCCGGTCTCGTTGCCAAGCGGCATGTTGTGGGTCAGCACGGCCCGCGCATAGATTTGCTGCGCATGGCGACGCAGCGCCTCCTCGCTGTCGAATATCGCGCCGTTCGGGGCCGCCGAAACCCCGGGATGCGTCGGCGACGCCGCGTGGCACATCGAACAGTGACGGTCGATCAGCGCACGAATATCGGCATAGGATGGCGGCGCACCGGCAGCAGCAGCCGCCGGCTTACTTTCCTGGTTGAGCGCGGCGACGATGTAGAACACCATCACGCCGATCCCCAGAACCCAGGGGCGCGACACGCCGGCATTCTTCAGGTTGAAAAAGTGGCGGATCGTCGCGCCGCTGGTGGCGAG
>JAFEEZ010000401.1 GCA_018240825.1 Pseudomonadota bacterium
AACTTGGCGATCATAATTCCTCCAGCATCGACGGAGTCAGTATTTGCGGCAAAATCCGCGGCGCGCCGCCGCCCGCGGGATAAAAGAGGTAGAGCGGCACGCCGGCGCGGTTATGCGCCTCGATAAACCGGCCGAGCGTCGGATCGCCATTTGTCCAGTCGCCAACCAAGACAGCGATTTTCCGTGCATGGAACGCCGCCTGGACCCGATCGGTGTCGATCGCGACGCGTTCGTTAACCTTGCAGGTCAGGCACCAGTCGGCGGTGAAATAGACGAAAACCGGGCGGCCTTCCTTACGCAGTTCGGCGAGCCTGGCTTCGCTGAACGCTTGGTCGCTGGCGACCTCTACGATCTTCGGGACGGGCCGCATCAACCACACGCCCGCCGTCGCGATTGCGACGAGCATCAGGATTGTCGGCGCGCCAACGGCCAACCCCCGCGTCTGTCGCCGGCCGACCGCCCAAAGGACGAGGCCGCACCCCAGCGCGACGAGCAGCGCGAGCGCCATGCCGTTCACGCCCGCTTGTTTGCCCAGCAGCCACGCCAGCGCCACCGCCGTCACCCACATCGGAATCGACAGGATTCGCCGCAACACCTCCATCCACGCGCCGGGCCTGGGCAGCTTGCGGCGCAGCGCCGGAACGAAGCCAAGCAGCAGGAACGGCAACGCCAACCCCAGCCCCAGTCCCGCGAACACCGCTAGCGCCGCCGGCCACGGCAGCACCAGCGCGGCGCCCAGCGCGACGCCCATGAACGGCCCCGCGCAGGGCGTCGCGACGAACGCCGCCAGCGCGCCGGTCGCGAACGCCCCGCTCGCGCCGCCCGCTTTGCTGGCGAAGCGTGGGGTCGGCAGTTCGAACACGCCGGCGAGGTTCAACGAAATCCCGACGGTCAGCAGCAGCAGCAGGATGACGACGCGCGGATCCTGCAACTGGAACGCCCAGCCGACGACGCCACCGCCCGTGCGCAGCGCCAGGATCGTCGCGCCGAGCGCCAGGCACATCACGACCGCGCCGCTCGCATAGGCGAGCGCCTCCCGCCGGGGCCCGCGTTCGTCGCCCCCCGCCCGGGCGAGGCTCAGCGCCTTGAGGCGCAGGATCGGGAACACACACGGCATGACGTGGAGAAGCAGCCCGCCGAGCACCGCGGCTGCGAAGGCCAGCGCCGCCCCTGCCCAATCGCCTCCCGATGAGGGGCCCGACCCCATCGCGACCACGCCCGGCGACGCCTTCATTGCCAGCGCACGCCCGTCCACACTCAGCACGCCCTCGATCGGGCCGCCGCCCTTGCCTTTCGTGATCAGAATCAGCCGGTCGCCGTCGCGGCGCACCATTTGCGGCGCGGCATAATCGATCACCTCCCGCGACAGGGGGTAGAAATATGCTCCCTCTCCCTTCGCGTCGGCCGGATAAGGCGCCGCGATACGCACCTCACCGTTCGCAGCTTGATACGTCGCCGGCGCCCCCAGCGGCTGCGGCAGGGCGCGCCGCCACGCGTCGAACACCGCGCGCTGCGTCGGGTCGATCGCGCCGTCTCCGACCGTCAGCGTGATCGCGAAATCGCCCTGTTCAGGCCCGCATAACTGCGTGGTGCAGACCAGATACGCCATGTGCAGACTGATCGGCAGCGTCGTGCCTTCGGCCAGCCCCCTTGGAACCTTCAGCTTGACGATCGCGGCGTAGGGCCGCTCGAATACATAGTTCATCAGCCCCGAAATGAGCAGCCGTTGCGGCGCGGGATACGCAGGCTCGCCGACCGTCACGCCAGCCGGCAGCGTCCAGTCGAGCTTGGCCGGGAAACCCGCGTCGCCAGGGTTCCGCCAATAGCCGTGCCACCCCGGTTGCGGCGTCGTATCGAGCGCGATCGCGACTTCGCTGCCCGCCTTGGGCGTGTCGCTCTCTGCGACCAACGCGATGCGCAAATGTGGGCCCGGCTGCCTCGACACGTCCTGCGCGCGCGCCGGCGCCGCCAGCGCGACGATCGCCGACGTCAACGTCGCAACGATGTAACCGATCGCGCGCATGCCGCCCCTTGTCACTTGTCCCGGCTCCGCGCCATAGCTGGCGGGCAGGCCCTCGCCTATCCCGCTTCTCGGAGGTTTCCGATGCGCTTTCTTTCCTTCACCCCCCTCGCCTTGTTGTTCGCGGCACCCCTCGCCGCGCAGGACACGTCACCTGCACCCGCAGTTCCCGCGCGACCGGCGCCCAAGCTGATCGTGGTGATCTCCGTCGACCAGCTCTCCGCCGATCTGTTCGCGCAATATCGCAATCGGTTCACCGGCGGGTTCAAGCGGCTGCTCGACGGCGCGGTGTTTCCGGCGGGCTATCAAAGCCATGCCGCGACCGAGACTTGCCCGGGCCATTCGACGATCATGACGGGCGACCGCCCCGCTCGGACTGGGATTATCGCCAACGATTGGTACGCCCAGAGCGGCCCCCGGCCCGGCATGGTCTATTGCGCCGAAGACGAGCGGGCGCCGGGGTCGAGCTTCGGCAACTACACCGCGTCGGACATCAAGCTGCGCGTGCCCACGCTCGGCGAGCGGATGAAGAATGCGGATCCGCACGTCCGCACCGTGTCGGTCGCGGGCAAGGATCGCGCGGCGATCATGATGGGCGGGCACAAGGTCGACCAGCTCTGGTTCTGGCGCGACGGCAAGGGATTCATCTCCTATGCCGGCCGCGCCGCGCCTGCCTCGGTCAAAGCGGCCAATGCCGCTGCCGAAGCGCAGATCGCCAAACCCGGCGGAGCCTTCGCCGAACCCGCCTGGTGCAGGGCGATCGACCGCGCGATCGTCGCCAACGGGAAAACGGTCGGCAGCGGCCGCTTCGCCCGACCCGCCAAGAACGAAGGTTTGTGGAAAGCCTCCCCGGCGTTCGACAGCGCGATCTTCGGCCTCGCGACGGCGATGGTGCAGGACATGAAGCTCGGCCGCGGCCCGTCCATCGACGTGCTCACCGTCGGCGCGTCGGCGACCGATTATGTCGGGCACGGCTTCGGCACCGAAGGCTCGGAAATGTGCATCCAGCTCGCCAATCTCGACCAGACGCTCGGCAAATTCTTCGCGATGCTCGACAAGACGGGGGTCGATTACGTCGTCGCGCTGACCGCCGATCATGGCGGAAACGACATCCCCGAACGCGAGCGCGAGCGCGGCATGCCGATGGCGGCGCGGGTGGACTCGACGGTCAACATCAGGACGGTCGGCGACGACATCGCCGGGACGCTTGGGCTGAAAGGTCCATTGCTGTTCGGTGGGGTCAATGGCGACGTGTGGATCAGCACCCGGCTGTCCCCGGCGGACCGCGATCGGGTGCGCGACGCTGCGGTGAAGCGCTATGCCGCCAACCCGCAAGTCGCCGCAGTATTCACCAGGGCCGAAATCGCCGCCGCCCCGTTGCCCGCCGGCCCGCCGGAAACGTGGAGCCTGCTCCAGCGCGCGCGCGCCTCGTTCGACGCCGAGCGGTCGGGCGACATCTCGATCTTCCTCAAGCCGCGAATCACCCCGATCCCCCCCGCCACGACGCCCGCGGGCGCGGTCGCGACGCACGGCAGCATCTGGGATTATGACCGCCGCGTCCCGATCCTGTTCTGGCGCAAGGGCATGGCGGGGTTCGAACAGCCGCTGTCGGTCGAAACGGTCGACATCATGCCCAGCCTTGCCGCTTTGGCCGGCCTCGCGCTTGCGCCGGGCGATGTCGACGGCCGCTGCCTCGATCTCGACGGCGGGCCGGGGGACACGTGTCCATGAGCTACGCGATGCGGCGCGTGATCATCTTCACGCACAATTTCGCCGCGATACGCGACTTTTACCGCGACATGTTCGGGCTGGGCGTGGTCGAGGAAGATGACGGTTGGGCCGACCTCTCCGCCGGCGGCTGCAACATCGCGATCCACGCCGCGGGCAAGGGTGTGACCGTCGGCCCGGATTACGAGGGCCCCCACAAGATCGTCTTCCACGCCGATGACGTCGTCGCCGCCCGCGCCGACCTGGTGTCGCGCGGGGCGCGGATGGACGAGGTCAAGGTGTTCGGCGACCTGCACTTGTGCGACGGCAGCGACCCCGACGAGAATCGGTTTCAGATTTCCAACCGGCGTTAGCGCAAGTCGTATATTGCAACGGACATACGATCGGCGATCCACAGGCTGCGGCCGTCCATGCTGAACCCCGCCGAACCGCTTGACGCCTGATTCACCCGCTGCACGATTCGGCCGTCGGCCATCGAGATCAAAGCTGTCGTCTCGCGAACGTCACCTTCGCCGGGCAATGTGATCAGCGCAAAGCGGCCGTCACGGCTGACCACGGGCTGATTGATCGACGAAAAGTATCGCGCGGTCGCCCGAATTTCCCAGACTAGCTTGCCCGTCTGGAGGTCGCGCAATTCAGCCGCGACTCCCGTTACCGGGGTCGGCGGTGGACAGGTGCTGCGCGACCAGATTTCGCAAATCATTCCCCTCGCGCTCAGCCCTGTCGAAATCAGGACATGTGCGCCGTCGGCGGCCAGTGCGAAGAACGGCTGCGACTTGTTGCCGGGCAGAACATGACGCGGTGCAATCCCCGGCGCCCAATAATACCAGCGATCGGGACCAAACCACATCAGCACGCGCGGCCGCCGCTGGCCGTCGACGCCACCGGCCACCCTGCTCACCAGCTTGAACGGCAGCCCCATGGTCGCGGTCATGGGAGCGGTCTGAATGATCCGCCCGCGGCGCGCATCGATCAGCGCCAGCGTCGGCGTCGGATTGGGCAACTCCGGCTTGTAATAGCTACCGCCCGCGCCGAGCGCCGCCAACGCCAACCCGTCGTTCCCGATCCAGTAGATCCCGTCCAACCCGCCCGCTGGACTGAGCAAGGCGGGCATGCGTTGAACTCGGCCGCCCAACGAAACGACTACAGGACGCTTCGGGCCCAACGCCCAGCCGCCGCGCGGCGCCATGATCCGTTGGTCGGCGGCCCATACAGCGCGCGAATCAGATCGCCAGACGGCCGGCCAATAATCTCCGCCCGACCTGATAGTGTTCACGCCCAGCGTTAGCGGCGCGCGAACCGCCTTGCCGCCCTCCGCCATGGGAATGATGAACAGGCCGTTCTTGGTGTCGAACGTGGTCACGCTTCGACCGTCTGGCGATAGCTGGAGCGGGGAGCGCCACTCGTTCGGAAGCTCGAAACAACGAACCGCGCGGAGCGTCAACGGACCGTCGCCGATCGTCCGCCATTGTTGCATGCGCCATCGTTGGCCGGGTGATGCGGGGGCGCCGCATCCCCCAATGGCGGGCGCGCGGCCTGACACTGGGGCGCTAGCGGCGGTGACGCTCGCCGTCAGTAGCGCCAGCGGGATCGGGATCAGGCGTTGCAGTGTTCGCATCTGTTCAGCGCTGCTCGTACGCCCGAATCCCTGCCGCCAATTTATTCGGCCCAACCGCCAATTGGTCGCGTCCAACATTCGCCACGAATGCCGGGCTCTTGCCGAATCCGGGGGCGAGCGTGGCGACATTGTCCACGACCTTCAGCCCCGCCGACGAATAGGTCCGCGCTTCCGCCGCGACGACGATGAAGGCCGTCCAGTTCTCCTTGTTCGGCCCGTCCGCGAACGTGTTGCGCGCGATCAGCCCGGTCCCGCCTTCCGACAGATCGATCATATAGTTGGTCTTGGTCCCCAAACTGTCGTCGAAGCTGTTGTCGGTGATCGACAGATTGGGCACGCGCAGCTTGACGTAATGCCCGCCGCGTCCGCGCTCGAACCGCGACCGCGTGATCGTCACCGAGCCGCGGCTGGCGAGATAGATCGAATGCGCGCAATCGGGCGTCTCGTCGCACTGACCGAGCCCTGCGAAGGTCGAGCGGTCGATGACGATCTTCTGCCCCGTCGGCTGGCCGCCCAGAATGCCTTCCTGGCTGTCGAGGAACATCGAATTGCGCACGGTCAGGTCGCCCATCTCGGTCCGGATGCCCGCGCCGTTGCCGTCGGCGACCCGGATGTTGCGGAACACGAGCCCGTCGACCGTCGACGACGCACCGCGCAGCACGAACGCCGCCTTGCCCTCGCACGCCTCGCCGTCGAAGATCGCGGTGCCGGGCTGGACCGCCTTGAAGGTGATGTTGCCGCCCGCCTGCACCGTGCACTGGCGATAGACCCCAGGCGCGATCAGGATCGTCGCGGCGCCCATCCGCACCGATTGCACGGCATCGTCGAGATTGGCGAAGCCCTGCCCCGTTTCGGCGATGGTGAATGGCGCCGCGGTCGATTGCGCGACGGCGGGCGCGGCGGTCAGCGACAGCAGGGCGACAAGGACACGGCGCATGGGAATACTCCTTTGCGCGCATGCGATAACGGGCAAGCTTTGCCGGCCAATGGCGAATAGCGGTTAACGGCGCGATGCAAGATCGATACTGCCGCCGAGAGGTAAATACCGGAAACTTCTTGCCCTATTTTGAGACAAACCCAAAATTCTGATTTGGGTCAAGCATTCTGCCCATTGCGCACAGTTAATGTTTTGTTAATCTATCCAACGGGCTGGCGGCGCGATCTCTGACTCGGAGTAGCACAGCGAGCGTCGGCACTGTTTTAGAGGGGATTTTCATGAAGACTTGGTACCTAGCGGCAGCCGCCGCGATTGCCTTCGCGCCGGCCGCCGCATCGGCGCAGACGGTGTACAACACCAGCCTCCAGAACGTGAATGGCGTGTTCGGCACCAGCACCGCGACGACGACCACCGACAGCGCCGGTACGCGAACCGTCGTCACTGGCCCCGGCCCGAATTCGGGCGCCAATCGCGCGCAAGGGACGCCGGTGCTCAATCAATGGTTCCAGGCCAATGTGGGCGCCGGGTCGACCGTCGGCATCACAACCGACTATGCGCGTAGCGGCAACGGTTCGGCCTATTTCTCGCAGACGCAGAACGACACCGGCAAGGCCGATTTGCAATACTATTTCGGCGGCGCGCCGATCGCTTTGTCGAGCCTGAGCAGCTTCTCGTTCGATCATTATCGCGACGCGGCGTCGACCAACAATGCGATTCAATCGATGGTGCTGCGGCTCGACATCCTGAAGGACGGCGTGTTCGCGGGCGCATTGATCTACGAGCCCTATTACACCACCAACGGCAACGAGCCGGTCAACACCTGGACGACCAGCTCCGGCAACCTGACCACCGGCAACTGGTGGACCAACAATTCCCTGCTCGGCCCGACCAACGCGACCGCCGGCGGCACCAAGTCGCTTGCGGACTGGATTTCGGGCAATGCGGGTTCGACGCTCAGCGTTTACGGCGTCGAAATCGGCTTCGGCTCGGGTTGGCAGGGCAACTTCTTCGGCGCGGTCGACAACGTGTCGGTGCAGTTCGGCAATGCCGGTGGGCTGTCATCGAACTTCGAAGTCGCGGCGACGGCCGGCGTGCCGGAACCGGCGACCTGGGCGATGATGATCATGGGCTTTGGCCTGATGGGCTATTCGATGCGCCGCCGCCGCGCGACGCTGGTCATCGCCTGATCAGCTCCCATTTCTCGGAAAAGGGGCGTCCCGAGCGACGGCGGCGTCCCATCGCACACAAAGCAACGCCGCTCGCGTTGATTATTGGGGGTAATGTCATGAAAATGTTCTATTTGATGGCCGCTGCGACGGCCGCGCTGACGTCGAATGCCGCCGCCGCGCAATCCTATTCGACCGGCTTCGAGAGCGGCCAGGGCTTTACGCCAGGCGCGATCGCGGCGGGCGCGAATGAGGGCAACACCAATTGGCAGGCCGCCGCCAACGGTTCCACCGCGGGAACGATCGTCAACGGTGTCGCGCACACGGGCACGCAGTCGCTCGCGATCGGCAATAACGGTTCGGGCAACGACGGGGTCATCCACGGCGTGCGCTCGCCCGAACTGTTGTTCGGCGCCGGTGAGACGCAGAGCGGCGCGGTCTATAACCAGTTCAATTCCAGCTTCTGGTTCCGCAGCGGCGACTGGCAGCCTGGCTCGGACTATTTCGCGTCGATCAACGCTTGGTCGACCGATCGCATGACATGGGTCGCGCTGGATTACACCGGCGGCGTATTCAGCGTGTACGCCAGCGGCATGAACGGCTCCGACGATCCGAACGACCCGAACGGCGGTTTCCTGCCCGACGCCCAGATCGCGTCTGGGCTGGCTGCCGGGCAGTGGTATCGTCTCGATCAGATGATCAATTTCGTCGACAGCCCCAATGGCGGCGACGATCAGGTCCGCTACACCCTGTTCGATGCTGGCGGGAATCAGGTCGGCACGACGCTGACCACATCGTGGGACGACGGCTATCTCGGCAGTGACCGTTTCTACCCGGGCGCGACGTTAAAGCCGGTGGATCAGCTCAACTTCCGCACGGCCTTCACCACGCCGGGGACCGGTTTCTACATCGACGACGTCAGCTACAGCGCCGGCAACGCCACCGCCGCGGTGCCGGAACCGGCGACCTGGGCGATGATGATCATGGGCTTTGGCCTGATGGGCTATTCGATGCGCCGCCGCCGCGCGGTGCTCGCGACCGCCTGATCGCCTGCTAGATGACGGAAAGGGCGTCGCCAGCGCTGGCGGCGCCCTTTTTTCGTCAGTCGAGGTTGGGGCGCAACCAGCGCTTGACCGAATCAATGTCCGCTCCGCGCCGCGCGGCATAATCCTCCGCCTGGTCCATGCCGACGCGCGCGACGCCGAAATACTCGCTTTGCGGGTGGCCGAAATAGAAACCGCTGACCGCCGCGGTCGGCAGCATCGCGTAGCTTTCGGTGAGCGAGATACCGGTCGCGTGATGCGCGTCGAGCAGCTTGAACAGGATCGGCTTCAGGCTGTGATCGGGGCACGCCGGATAGCCCGGCGCTGGCCGGATGCCGCGATACTGCTCCTTGATCAGCGCTTCGTTGGTCAGCTGCTCGCCCTCGGCATAGCCCCAGAGCGTTGTGCGGACGTGTTGGTGAAGCCGCTCAGCCATCGCCTCGGCCAGACGGTCGGCGAGCGCCTTCAGCAGGATGTCCGAATAATCGTCGATCGCCGCCTTGAACCGCGCAAGATGCGGTTCGATGCCATGGATGCTGACCGCGAACCCGCCGATCCAGTCGCCCGCCGGATCGATGAAGTCAGCGAGGCACATGTTCGCGCGGCCTTCGCGCTTGGCGATCTGCTGGCGGAGGAACGGCAGGCGGACGTGGCTCTCGTCGTCGGGGAGATTGAGCATGTCGAGGCTGCGCAGCTGGTCGGCGGTCCAGTCACCTTCGGGCGCGACCACCACGTCATCCTCGTAGCGCGCGCACGGCCAGAGCCCCACCACGCCGCGCGCGGTCAGCCATTTTTCGGCAATGATCTTGTCGAGCATCTTGTTGGCATCGGCAAACAGCGATTTCGCGCTCTCTCCGA
>JAFEEZ010000402.1 GCA_018240825.1 Pseudomonadota bacterium
ACGTGTACGATCTTCTGCGCGGGGGTGGGGATGCCGAGCAAGGTGTAGGATTGCGACGCAATCTCCGACATCCGCCCGCCGACCAGCATGATCAGGTCGGCCGCCTTGACGCGCTCGATCAACCTGGGGTTGGGCGCCAGGCCGAGGTCGCCGATGAAATGATCGTCGGTTGCGGGGAACAGCGGCGCGCGGCGAAACTGCGCGGCGACGGGCAGGCCCTGCGCGTGCGCGAACGCGACCATCGCGTCGCGTGCGTCGGCGGTCCAGCGCGAGCCGCCGACGATCGCGACCGGGTTGTTCGCAGCGGCGAGCAACTCGCCCAGCGTGTGGATATCGGCGGACGAAGGCGTCGCATCGACCGGCCCCACCCGCGGCGCGTCAGCGACATCGGCGGTGTCGTCGAGCATGTCCTCGGGCAGCGCGATCACCACCGGGCCGGGCCGCCCCTGCATCGCGACGCGGAACGCGCGGGCGACGATTTCCGGGACGCGCGCCGCGTCGTCTATCTCGACCACCCACTTCGCCAGTGCGCCGAAGGTTGCGCGGTAATCGAGTTCCTGGAACGCCTCGCGGTCGCGCATCCCGCGCTCGATCTGGCCGACGAACAGGATCATCGGCGTCGAATCCTGCATCGCGATGTGCAGCCCCGGCGACGCATTGGTCGCCCCCGGCCCGCGCGTCACGAAACAGATGCCGGGCCGCCCGGTCAGCTTGCCATAGGCCTCCGCCATCATCGCCGCGCCGCCTTCTGCGCGGCAGGTGAGCAGATCGATCTTGCTGTCGATCAGCGCGTCGAGGACCTGAAGGTAACTCTCGCCCGGCACGCACGTCGCGCGGTCGACGCCCTGCGCGACGAGTTGATCGACCAAGATGCGCGCCGCCGTCCTCACGCCCGCGGTCATGCGATGTGCACCGTCTTGGTCACCATGTGCGCGAGGATGCCTTCGGGCCCATCCTCCGATCCGAAACCCGATTCCTTTACCCCGCCGAACGGCGCGTCGGGCCATGTCAGCCGCACCTGATTGATCGCGACCATCCCGGCTTCGATCTCGTCGCCGAGCCGGTTCTGACGCCGCCCGTTCCCGGTGAAGCAATAGGCCGCGAGGCCGTAAGGCAGGCGGTTGGCCTCGGCGATCGCGCCGTCGTCCGTGGCGAACGGACGGATCAAAGCGACCGGGCCGAACGGCTCGTCGTTCATCGCCTTGGCCTCGAGCGGAACGTCGGCGAGCACGGTCGGCTGATAGAAGAACCCGCCGCCGTCGCCAGGCCCGCCGCCCGCCAGCACGCGCGCGCCGATGCTGCGGGCATCCTCGACCATCGCGGCGATCGCTTCCGGCCGGCGCGAATTGGCCATCGGCCCCATGTTGCTCGCGGCGTCAAGGCCGCTGCCAATGTTGAGCTTCCGCGTCCGTTCGGCGAAGCCCTCGACGAAGCGGTCGTAAATGCCTTGCTGCACATGGAACCGCGTCGGCGACACGCAAACCTGACCGGCGTTCCTGAACTTGTGCGTGACCAGCGTGTCGAGCGTCTTCTCCAGATCGCAATCGTCGAACACCAGCACCGGCGAATGCCCGCCGAGCTCCATCGTCATCCGCATCACGCCGTCGGCGGCGAGCTTCATCAGCGCCTTGCCGACCGGGACCGATCCGGTGAAGCTGAGCTTCCTCGTCACCGGCGAGGCGAGCAGGTGGCGGGAAATCCGGTCGGGCACGCCGAACACGATCTGCGCGGCGTTGCCGGGGAGCCCCGCATCCTGGAAACAGCGCATCACTTCGACCGCGCTGCCCGGGGTTTCCTCGCTCGGCTTGAGGATGATCGAACAGCCAGCGGCGATCGCGGGGGCGATCTTGCGCACCACGTTGAGCGCCGGGAAGTTCCACGCGCAGAACGCCGCGACCGGGCCGACCGGTTGGTGCAGCACCATGCTGCGCATCCCCGGCGGGCGCATCAGCACGCGGCCATAGACGCGCTGGCCCTCGGCGGCGTGGAACTCGATCAGCCCGGCCGATGCGAGCACCTCGCCCTTCGCCTCGGCGAGCGGCTTGCCCTGTTCCATCGTCGCGACACGGGCGATGTGGTCGGCACGCTCGCGGATCAGCGCCGCGGCTTTGTTGAGGATGACCGCGCGCGCCTCGGGCGCGACCTTGCGCCATTCGGCGAACCCGCGCCCGGCGGCGGCCAATGCGCGGTCGAGATCGGCGATTGTCGCCAGTGGGAGATCCGCCTGGCCTTCGCCGGTCGCCGGATTGAGCAAGCGGTGCGTGTCGCGCCCGCCGCCCGAAATCCATTCGCCGTCGATGTAGAGGCCGAGCTGCGCGCGATAGTCTGTCATGCCGCGTGATCTACGCGCTCTGGCGTGGCGTTCAAGCCACCGGGCCGGGTTCGCCTTCGACCAACTCGCGCCACAGCATGACGAGCACCGCCATCGTCGCCGGCCCGACGAACAGGCCGAGCAGCCCCAGTGTCTCGACCCCGCCCAATATGCCGATCAACACCCACAGGAACGGCAACCGCGTCGCGCTGCCGATCAAAGCAGGACGGATGAAGTGGTCCGAGACGAACACGATCCCCAGCCCGATCACGATCACCGCGATCGCGCCGATCGGTGACCCTTGCACCAGCAACAGCGACGCGGCGACGGCGAAGGCTACGGCCGCGCCGAACGGGATCATCGCCAGGATCGCGGTCGCAAAGCCCAGCAGGATCGGGTGCGGCACGCCCAGGAAGAAATAGACCACCGCCATCGCCGCCCCGACGCCCAGCCCGACCAGCACCAGCCCGTCGATCGTGCCGCGCACCGACAGCAAGGCCTGCCGCCC
>JAFEEZ010000403.1 GCA_018240825.1 Pseudomonadota bacterium
AGATTGGTGTCGCCCTTCGGTTGGTCCTTGGTGCCGGGGGCGAAAGTCTGGCGATACGACTGCATCGCCCGATAGAAATCGTAGAACACCGGATCCTTATTGAACGCCTCGGCATAGATTTGGGCGGCGCGCGCCTGGGCGTCGGCGCGGATGATCGCGGCGTCCTTCTGACCTTGCGAGCGGATCACCTGCGCCTGCTGGAAGCGCGCGTTGCGCATGCGGGCGATCGCCGAATCGAGTGGCGTGCCGGCCGGCAGGTCGGCATGCTTGATGCGCACGTCGATGATTTCGACCCCATAGGGGGCCGCGACCTGTTGCAGCCGCGACTGGATGCTGTCCATCACCTTGCGGCGTTCGGGACTGAGCAGGTCGGCGAACGTGTTGCTGCTCAATTCGTTGCGCACGGCCGATCCGAACAATTGTTCGAGCGCGGTCGTCACACGCTCTTCGGCGCCCGACGACAGCCCGACCGCCTGGAGCGCGCGCATCGGATCGACGATGCGGAATCGCGCATAGGCGTCGACATCCAGAGGCCGTTGATCGGTCGACAGCACCGACAGGTTGTTGAGGTCGACATCGAGCACGCGCTTGTCGAGCCACACGATGCGGTCGATGAACGGAACGCGCGCGATGATGCCGGCGCCCGTTTGGCCCAGCTTTTCGCCATCGTGATACGCATTCACCTTCACGAGCGGCTTTTCGAGCCGGACGATGACGGCCTGGCGCGTTTCCGGCACGATCGCGACCGTGCTGGCCAAAAGGATCACGAGCAACAGCGCGACGATGCCGAGCGTAATCGGATTGCGGAGCCAGGCGGACATCATTGACCCCCCTGCGGCGCACTGGGCAGCGGCCTGCCGGGCGGGATCGGCAGATAGGGCGCCACGCCGCGCGGCTCGATGATCGTCTTGTTCGTCTGCCCCAAAACCTGTTCCATCGTTTCGTAATACATGCGCCGCCGCGTGACGTCGGGCGCGAGCTTGTATTGCGCGTAGACGCGGTCGAACGACGCCGCCTCGCCCTCGGCCGCGGCCAGAAGCTGCTGCGCCCAGGCGCGGGCGGCATTCACGCTGTTGGCGGCCTCCTGCTGCGCGACCGACACGTCCTTGAACGCGTCCATCGCGGCGGCGGGAGCGGACGCGTTGTTGAGCGAGACCCCGACGATCACGATACCGGCCTGATACTCGTCGAGCACCTTCTGCATCGAATTCTTGACCTGCGCTTCGATATCCGCCTTCCCGTTGCCGATCACCTTGTCGAGCGAGGTGGTGGCGACGGCGGCGCGCACCGCGCTTTCGGCCGCCGCCTTGACCGTGTCGTCCGGTCCCTTGAGTTCGAACACATATTGCTGCGGATCGGCGATGCGCCAACGGACCGTATAGCCCAGGTCGACCAGATACTGGTCCTCGGTCAGGACGAGGTTGGCCCCCTCATTCTCGGGAAACTGGAAGGATCGGATCTGATCGATGTTGACGACCTGCACCGATGAGATCGGCGCCGGCAGCGTGACCTGCCAGCCCGGCGACAGCGTGCCCGAATACTTGCCGAAATAGGTGACGACGCCGCGCTCCTGCGGCCCGATCACGTGGAAGCTTGTCAGGCCGATCCACGCGACCAGCACCAGTCCTGCGCCGCCCAGCCACAAATTTCGCGAACTCGCGCCGCCGGGGAGCTTGAAGCCGCCGCCGCCAGTTCCGCCACCCCCCGCGCGAGCGCGCTTCAGCAGCTCGTCGAGCGACGAGACACGGCCCGTTCGGGGGCGCCCGCCGGGCGGCTGCGCCCATGGATTGCGCGGGCCGGCGCCGGACTCGTCCGGGGCGCCCCCGGTGTCGTCATTGTCGCCGGGACCATCGCCACCCCCGCCCCACGGGCTTTTCGGCTTGGCCATGAATGCGGGAAGTTGGCGCCACCAGGCGCGTGCGGTCGTCATGCATGCCCTTATAGGTGCGTGTTCGCGGAAAAATAGTGGCAAGCGGGCGCGGCGTCTCTATCTGGCGCAGCGATGGGTGACGAAACGATCGAGCAGCGGCTCGCGGCGATGGCCGGCGGGCGAGCGACTATGCGGGTCGAGGGCGGGCGCGTCAGCGTAATTCTCGACGTGACGGGGCTCGATATCGCGGCGCGCGATGCGCTGGAGGCCGAAGTGCGGGCGGCCGCTCTCGCGGAGCCGGGCGTGACCGAGGCGCGGGTGGCGATGACCAGCGAGCGCGTTGGCCGGCGGCTGATCGCGGTGGCGAGCGGCAAGGGCGGGGTCGGCAAGTCGACCGTCGCCGCCAATCTCGCAGTCGCGCTGGCGAAGGGCGGGCGCAAGACCGGGTTGGTCGATGCCGATATTTACGGCCCCTCGCAGCCGACGCTGATGGGGGTCGGGGGGGCGAAGCCCGAGGCGCGCGACAAGACGATGATCCCCGTTCCGACGCCGTATGGCGTGCCGATCCTGTCGATGGGCCAGCTCGTAGCGCCGGGCCAGGCGATCGCGTGGCGCGGGCCGATGGCGGCGTCGGCGCTGGGGCAATTGATCGAGGGCGATTGGGGCGCCGCCGACACTTTGGTCGTCGACATGCCGCCGGGCACCGGCGACGTGCAGCTGACGATGATCCAGAAATACAAGCCGGCGGGCGCGGTGATCGTCTCGACCCCGCAGGATCTCGCGCTGATCGACGCCCGCCGCGCGATCGACCTGTTCGGGAAAGCCGGGGTGCCGGTGGTCGGGCTGGTCGAGAACATGGCGGGTTATGCCTGCCCGCATTGCGGCGAAGTGTCCGACCCGTTCGGGCAGGGCGGGGCGGAAACCGCCGCGGCGGAGTTGGGCGTGCCGTTTCTTGGCCGTGTGCCGCTGGCGATGGCGATCCGCGCGGCGTCGGATGCAGGCGCGCCGCCGGCCGCCGGGAACGCGCCCGAAGCGGCGGCGTTCGGAGAGATAGCCGGGAAGGTCGAGGCCTGGCTGAAGGAGTCTTGCTGATGCCGCTGACGTCCGATGCCGACATTCGCGAGCTGCTGACCAACGCCCGCACGATCGCTATGATCGGCGCGTCGGATCGCCCCGATCGGCCCAGCTATGGCGTCATGGCGATGCTTCAGCACCACGGTTATCGCGTCATTCCCGTCAATCCGCAGATCACGGGCGAGCATGTCCATGGCGAGTTCGTGTTTCGCGAACTTGCGCAGATCGGCGTGCCGATCGACATCGTCGATATCTTTCGCCGGCCCCAGGCCGCGGGGGAAGCGGTCGATCAAGCGATCGCGACGGGCGCCAAGGCGGTGTGGATGCAATTGGGGGTGATCAACCACGACGCGGCGGCGCGCGCCGAGGCGGCCGGGCTCAAGGTCGTGATGGACCGTTGCCCCGCGATCGATATACCGCGGCTCGGCATCCCCAAGGTCGCCGCCTGATAGCGCGCGTGGCGATCCCGCTCGGCGGCGGGATGCGCCGGCCGCGGCGGGGGTCCCGATTTTTCATTCTCCGGCAACTTCTGGCGGCCGACGGTGTTGATTGTCGGGTCAAACAGGGGTGTTCGATGTTCGCATTGCCGATTGCCGTCATGCTCGCCGCCGGAACGGCCACGCCGAGCTACAGCCTGCCGCCGGGGCGGCCTATGGCACGGGCGAAATGCAAGGGCGCTTGCGCGAGCCGCTATCGTTTGCCGTCTTCGGAACAGGACGCCGAT
>JAFEEZ010000404.1 GCA_018240825.1 Pseudomonadota bacterium
AATCTATCTCGAAGACCTCTATGTCACGCCCGAGGCGCGCGGGTCGGGGGTCGGCACGGCATTGCTGCGGCGCCTTGCGGGACTTACACTCGACCGCGGCTGCGCGCGGCTCGAATGGGCGGTGCTCGACTGGAACAGGCCGGCGGTCGATTTCTACACCGCGATGGGCGCGGAAAGCCTTGACGAATGGACGGTGCGGCGCGTCACCGGCGACGCGCTGGTCAAGCTGGCCGGACGCGGCTGATGGCGGCGGATCAGGGATTGATCGACTGGGTCGTGGAGGCGATGGAGCCGATCGGCACGGTCACGAAACGCGCGATGATGGGCGGCGCGACGCTCTATTGCGACGGCGCGATCTTCGCGATCGTCAGCCATGACGGCGTGTTGTGGTTCAAGGCCGATGCCGAAACCGACGCGACGTGGGACGAAGCCGGTTGCGGACGCTTCACCTATGAAATGAACGGCAAGCTCGGATCGATGAATTACCGCCGGGCCCCCGACGACGTGTATGACGATCCCGATGAACTGCGCCGCTGGGGCCTACTCGGGCTGGACGCGGGGCGGCGCGCGCCAGCGAAGAAGCCGAAGGCGCGGCGCGGATCGCGCTAGATTGGCGCCAGGTTGACACTAGCAGCGACGTCGCGGGCGTCCGTGTTCCTGCGAAAGCAGGAACCCTGGATAGTGCAGCCGACGCGGCCCTGGGCTCCTGCTTTCGCAGGAGCCCGGTGGTGATACGTCACGATATTAAAGAGCCAAGCAAGACTGTCAGGCGAAATCCTTGCAAGGGTCGGCCGCAGCAGAGTGGAAAGCGTCAGTCGATATCCGTAAGCTTTTACGCGTCAGTTGGCGACCGTCCAGTCGTAGCGCGGCCTCGAGCCAACGCGACGATCGCGATCAACGGAAACATCGCCTTGGCCGCAACCTCGTGCGTTATTGGGAACCATACTACTTGGATGATCGGGATTTGAATGCCGATCTCAAAAAAAATGTCGTCAGGTTTGCTCCAGTTGATGCCTAGCCCAATGAACCCGAACAGCGTTCCTATCACCCAGAAAACCTTGTATTTGACAACTGGCGACCGAACCACCGCGACTATAGCCCAAATCTCGACCGCAACGGCTAAAAGGCAAAATAGAACCATTATAGTTTGGTAAGCGTTCATCCCAGCTAACCTTATCGGCGACGTCGGACCGCCTATTACAACAGCATCGACGTATTTAAGAGGCCCGAAAAAGGGCGAGCTTTCCTTCCTTCAGCGCTCCTGTCTCATTTCCACCGGACTGCTTTTCAATCGAAAGCGGTCGACGCTTACTCTAACGCCCCCTTCGCTCGCTCGATCGCTTCCAGCACGATGCGCCGCGCTTCCGCCGCATCGCCCCAGCTGCCGACCCGGACCCATTTTTCTGACTCCAGGTCCTTGTAATGTTTGAAGAAATGCTCGATCTGCTGGAGCACGATCGAGGGTAGGTCCTGCCGCTCGCCGACGTCCGAATAATAGGGAAACGTCGTGTCGACGGGAACGCAGATCAGCTTTTCGTCGCCGCCATGCTCGTCTTCCAGATTGAGCACGCCGATCGGCCGCGCGCGAACGACGCAGCCGGGGACGAACGGGCTGCGCGCGACGACCAACGCGTCGAGCGGATCGCCGTCGGGCGACAGGGTGTGCGGCACGAAGCCGTAATTGGCCGGATAGCGCATCGGCGTGTGGAGGATGCGGTCGACAAACAACGCGCCCGATTTCTTGTCGAACTCGTATTTTACCGGCTCGCCGCCAACCGGCACTTCGATGATGACGTTCAGGCTCTCCGGCGGGTTGTCGCCGACGGGGATCAGGTCGATGTTCATTGGTCGGTTTCCAAAAAAGGGGCCGTACTCCCGCGCAGGCGGGAGTCCAGAGCTACGAAACGCGTCGCGTACGACTCTGGGCTCCCGCCTGCGCGGGGAGCACTACGATTGGCATTCTCGCGGCGGCGCTTAGCGAGGCGCCAGCAGCTTGTCCAAGCCGCTCTCGCCTGTCCCGACCTTGACGAAGTGCGGATAACGCAGGCCGCCGTGATAATCGATGCTGACGCTCTTCACTTCCTCGCTGGCCTTCACCAGCAGGACGATCGGCGCTTTCGAATCCCTGGCTTCGGTGACCGCGGCGCGCAGGCGTTCGGGCGTATAGGCGAGGCCGTTGACCGCAACGATCGAGTCGCCGAGCGTCAGACCCGCGGCAAAGGCCGGGCTGCCCCAGCGCACCGACGACAGGCTGGCGTCGGAACCCACCGAGAGCCCCAGCGAATAGCTGAGGTCGGTCTGCTTGCGCGCGGCCTCGGCCTGCTTGCCGGTCGGGGTCTGCTGGTCGGTATAGACGAGCTTGTAACCGTTGCGTTCGAACCCGCCGAGCGGCGCGGGCTGGCCGGTTTCCGTCAGGCGTTTGGTCAGTAAGCCGCGCCAGTCATAGGGCTGGATCTTGCCGAGCGTCGCGACGACATCGTCGAACGTATAGGTCACTTCGCCCCAGTCGCCGTCGTTGATGCCGAAAAAGGCGCGCGCGAAATCGTCGATCGACTTGGTTCCCTTCGACTGTTCGCGCAGGATCGAATCGACTTCCATCCAGACCAGCAGGCCTTCGTTATAATATTCCTCGCCGCGCTGGTAATCGGTCCAGCCCATCGGCTTGCGGTTGGAGATGATCGGGCTGTTGGTGGTGTCGATCAGCGGCCGCCAGTTGCGCCCCGGCGTGTTGTCGAGGTTGGCGGCGATCATCGCGTATTGATCGAGCGTATCCTGTTTGCTGACGAGACCCGCGCGCGCCTGAAGTACGTAACCCCAGAATTGGGTCTGACCTTCATAGACCCAGAGCAGGCTGTCGCGCATCGGATAGCGGTAATCGGGGGTCCACAGGTCCGCGCCGCGGCGGAACTTGCCGTCCCAGCTATGCGTGTATTCGTGCGGAAAGACGTTGCGCGAATTCACGTTGTTCGCCCATTCCGCGAAATAGCCGAGACGGACGCCGATTTCGGTCGAACGGTGATGTTCCAGCCCGATCCCGCCGAGTTCGTTCGAGATCGAGACGAGAAACTCGTAATGGTCGTAATGCTGCGCGTCGAACAGCTTGACCGCCTGATCGACCAGCCTTTTGTGCGCGTCGATCATCTCGGGCGTCGCGGCGTCGAGCTCCTTCTGGTTGTCGGCGAACACGTTCATGTTGACGCGAGGAGACAGCGCCCATTTCTTGTAATACCGCCCGGCGACGATGGGCGAGTCGATCAGGATTTCGTAATTGGTCGGTTCGTAGCTGTAGGTCGATCCCGTCACCTTCGCGTTGAGCGCCGACGCCGCGCTCCAGCCTTCAGGATATTTGACCGTCAGCTTGACTGGAATCTGGCGCACGAAATAGCCCGCAGGGTAGAAGCTAGTGACGATCGGCTGGAGGCTCATCAGGTTGGGTGTGACGAGGATGCGACCCTGATCGCCCTTGGTCGCGGTCAGATACTGAAAGCGGACGTCAATCGCCTTGACGCCTTTGGGGATGTCGAGGTGGAACGCGTACACGTCGACGGGATCGCGCTTCCACGGAATTTCCTTGCCGTTCGCCGTGACCTTCAGCCCGGCCATCTTTTCGACTTCGTTGCGCGGCGTGTGTCCGCCCGGCACCCATTTGGGGAACAGGATGACGAAGTCGCCGGTCCTGGCGACGGGGATCGTTTCCTTGATCGAAAAGATACCGCGCGTGGTGTCGGTCGCGTCGATGTCGATCGCCATGGTGCCGGGATAGGGGGTGTCGGCGGCCGCGGGGATCGTGTCGACGACCGGGACAGGCTGCGGCTTCGAATTGTTGGCTTGTGCGAAAGCGACGGTAGCAGCGGAAGCGAGAAGCAGCGCGAAAGCGGCGCGACGGATCATGGGTGGGGCCCTCTATTTGCGAAGTGCGACAGCGCCGCTGTCCTAGGACAGCGACACACTG
>JAFEEZ010000405.1 GCA_018240825.1 Pseudomonadota bacterium
CTTCGCGAAGTCGCACACGCATCTCGTTGTAATGGTTGCGGATCGTCCGCCATTCGCCCCAGGGCTGGGTCCAGCTGTCGTCGAAGGTCGGCCGCGTGACATCGGTGATTTCCAGGTCGCGCGCGAATTGCGGGGCGTCGGTGAACAGGAAGCCGAGCAGCGAGCGCGCGAGGACCGGCTTGCCGCCCCGCGACACGGTATATCCGGCGCGCGCCTCCGGCCCGATCGCGACCGAGACGCTCAGCACCTTGCCGGGCGATTCGACGGTGGCGTCGGTCACCTTGGTCTGGGCGAGTGCAGGAGCGGCGAACAAGGCGGCGGCCAGCACCAGGACGAACTTCATCAGCCGCATTGTTCTCTCCTCAAATCCTCGCCGCGATCATTCCCGCGAATCCGCCCAACCGCCAACCACCGATTGCGCCGACGGTTTCGACCGCGCGCCACTGCGCGGGGTTGTCCGGCGTCCAGTCCACCGGGCCGGCTGCCAGGTTGAACACGCAGAGCAAGGTCTCCGCCCCGCTCGACCGCTCGAACGCCAGCAGGCTGTCGGTCACCGCCAGCATCGCCACGTCGCCCGCCATCAGCGCCGCGCTGGCGTGGCGGAACGCGATCAGGCGGCGGGTGAGGTTGAGCAGCGAGTCGGGGTCGCCATTCTGTCGATCGACCGCGAGCGCGAGATGGTCCTCGCCGATCGGCAGCCACGGCGTCGCGGTGGAGAAACCGGCATGATCGTTGGGGCCGCCGCGCCACGGCATCGGCGTGCGCGCGCCGTCGCGCGACAGCGTCAGCGGCCAGTTGGCGATCGCTTCCGGGTCCTGCAGCGCATCGAACGGGATATTGACCTGTGTGAGCCCGAGCTCCTCACCCTGATAGAGGAACACGTTGCCGCGCAGGCACATCAGAAGCAGCACCTTCAGCCGCGCAAAGGCGGCGCGATGCTCAGGCGCGACCCAGCGCGAAATGGCGCGTGGGGCGTCGTGGTTTTCGAACGCCCAGCTCGGCCAACCGGCGTCGTGCGCATCGGGCCATTGCGCCAACGCGTCGCGGACCAGCGCGGGCGTCAGCTTGTCGGCGTAGAGAAAGTTGAAGCCATACGCCGAGTTGAGCCGGCGATCGCCTTTGGTGAAGGCGTGCATTTCCGCCTCGGGATGCGCGCCGCCGACTTCGGCGACGGTGAAGGTCGCGCCGTAGCGATCGGCGAGCGCGCGAAGGCGTTCCAGAAACAATGGTATTTCGGGCTGACTCTGATTGTGGACGTGCAGCTGAAAATCGAACGGCCGCGTCCGCTTGCCCTCGGACGCCGGCGGATTGTCGGTCAGCGCCGGATCGTGCATCGCGAAGTTGATCGCGTCGATGCGGAACCCGTCGACGCCGCGGTCGAACCAGAATTTCGCGGTGGCGAGCAACGCGTCCTGCACCGCCGGATTGCGCACGTTGAGCTGCGGCTGTTCCGGCAGGAAATTGTGCATGTAATATTGGCAGCGCCGCGCGTCCCACGTCCAGGCCGGTCCGCCGAACACCGACTGCCAGTTGTTGGGCGGCGACCCGTCGGGCTTTGCGTCGGCCCAGACATACCAGTCGGCTTTGGGATTGAGGCGGCCGGTGCGGCTTTCCAGAAACCAGGCGTGTCGGTTGCTCGAATGCGAATAGACCTGGTCGATCAGCACCCTGAGCCCCAGCTCGTGTGCGCGGGCGACCAGCGCATCGAAATCGGCGAGCGTGCCGAAGATCGGATCGACGTCGCAGTAATCCGCCACGTCGTACCCGAAATCGAGCATCGGCGAGGTGAAGAAGGGCGACAGCCAGATGCCGTCGACGCCCAGGCTCGCGACGTGGTCGAGATGCGCGGTGACGCCCGGCAGGTCGCCGACCCCGTCGCCGTTCGAATCGGCGAAGCTGCGCGGGTAGATCTGATAGATCACCGCGCCGCGCCACCACTCGCGCGCGTTCGCCTCGGGCGCGGTCATGCGGGCGGCCTCGTTCACTTGGCCTCGCAAATGATGAAGTCGAGCGGGGCGAGGTCGGCCTTGACGCTGGCGGGCGCGCTGGCGGCCGGCGCGCACCGGCCGTGGAGCGAGGCGAACGCGGTCGACGCCTGATCGACGAGGACGTTCGCCGACAACGGCGCGGTAGAGGTGTTGAACGCGATCAGCACTTCCTTCCCCGTGTCGGGATCGAAACGCGACACCGCGAACAGCCCGGGCTTGTCGCCCCACGCGCGGAGCTCCTGCCGCCCGCGGGTCAGCGCATGGTGGCTCGTGCGGATGCGCGCCAGCTCGGCGATCAACCTGAAGATCGGATTGTCGGCGCCGAAACTCGGCGTCGCGGTGGTCTTGCTCGTGCCGAGCAATTTGGTGTCGTTATAGACCGCAACCTTGCTGCCGAACATGTCCTCGCGCGCGAGCTGGTCGCCGCCCTTGCTGACGAAGCCCTGTTCGTCGCCATAATAGATCGTCGGGACGCCGCGCAGCGTCAGCAACATCGCATGGCCGAGCATCACGCGCTTGAGCAGTTCGTCGTCGCTTGCATTGGGAAAGCCCCGCTTGACGAACATCGCGAAACGGCCGGCGTCGTGATTGCCGAGGAAGGTTGGGAGGGTGCGCGCGCCGGCTTCGCCGCCTTCGTAGATCGGGTCGGCGAAGAACAGGCGGAACAGTTCGCTCGTCGGCGCGCTGCCGCCGACCGTGTCGATCACCGCGCGCGCGAACGCGAAATCGAGCACCGCGGGCAAACCGTCGACGCGGGTGTGCTCCGCGAGCCGCGCCGGGTCCATCTGGTCGGTGAAGACTTCGCCGAAGATGTGGAAGTTCGGAATGCCTCTCGCCCTGGCGCGGACCAGCATCGCCGGCACGAATGCGCGCCAGAACGCTGCATCGACATGCTGCGCCGTATCGATGCGAAAGCCGTCGACCCCGAAATCGTCGATCCACTTTCCATAAATCTCGATCATGCCGGCGATCACGCGCGGATTTTCGGTCATCAGGTCGTCGAGACCCGAAAAATCGCCGAGCAGCGAATCCTCGGTCGAGAAGGTCGAATCCCCGCGATTGTGATAATAGATCGGGTCGTTGAGCCAGGCCGGGACCTTCACCGTCTCCTCGCCCTTGGGAAGGTAGGGCGTGTAGGCCCAGGTCGGATCGGTCAGCCTGTCGTAATTGTTGCCCAGGAACGCCGGATTGATCGCGGGGCCGTTGACGCCGCCCCGCCGCGTATAGGGATAATCGGCACGGCTGCGGTACGCACAGGGTTTATCCGGCTGGCACTCGCGATACTTGATCACGTCGGCGGTGTGGTTGGCGATGATGTCCATATAGACCTTCATCCCGCGCGCATGCGCCGCATCGACCAGGGCCTTGAAATCGGCGTTGCTGCCGAAATGCGGATCGACCTGGGTGAAATCGGTGATCCAATAACCGTGATAGCCTGCGCTCTCGTCGCCGATCGGGCCCTGCACCGCCTTGTTCTTGAAGATCGGTCCGACCCACAGAGCTGTCGCGCCAAGCGCCTGGATGTAATCGAGCCGCTTGATCAAGCCTTTCAGATCGCCGCCGTGGTAAAACCCCTTGGCCGTCGGGTCATAACCGGTGACAAGGCGTCCACCCTTCAGGCCGCCAAGGTCGTTTCTGGGATCGCCATTCTCGAACCGGTCGGGCAGGACGAAGTAGATCACCTCGTCCTCGGGCAACCGGTCACGATACGAAGCGGGCGCGGGGGCGGACGCCGCGGGCTGAACAAGCGACGCAGCGAACAAAGCGGCGATCAACACGCGACCAATCATGCGTTCTTCTCCAGCGGATGGCCGATCACCGCCGCGACGAAATCGCGGTGCGGCGGCAATGCCTCGGCCTTTACTCGGCATGCCTTTGCGATCGTGTCGAGAAACGGACCGAGATCGGCCTCGCTGACATTGTCGGCGAGCGGCGACCAGGTGCGCGGCATGATTCCTTGGCCGATCATCACCTGGCCCCAACTGTCGTCGAGAAACAGTTCATCCTCTTCGCGCATGAATGCGCCGGCTTCGCGGAACAGCGCGATTTTTTCGGCGAGCGTGGCGGGCAGTTCGATCGCGCGGCAATGGTCCCAGAACGGTTCGCCTACCCGCTCATTGGCGACATAGTGCAATAAGATGAAGTCCCGGATGCGTCGCCACTCGATCGTCGAAAGGCGATTGAACGTGGCGCGCGCGGCGGCGACGTCGGACAGGTCGCCGGCCAGCACGTTCAGCAGGCGTCCGATTCCCGATTGCACCAAATGGATGCTGGTCGATTCGAGCGGCTCCATGAAACCCGCCGCAAGGCCGAGCGCGACGCAATTGTGCGACCAGAATTGTTCCCGATGCCCGCTGATGAAACGCACGGGGCGCGGGTCGGCCAGCGCCGCGCCTTCGACATTGGCGAGCAGCATTGCGCTCGCTTCGTCGACCGACATGAATTCCGAACAGAAAACATGGCCGTTGCCGGTGCGGTGCTGTAACGGGATGCGCCACTGCCACCCGGCGGGCCGCGCGGTCGATTGCGTGAACGGCCGCAAGCCTTGCGGATTCTCGCTCGGGACGGCGAGCGCGGTGTCGCATGGCAGGTAACGCCGCCAATCGACGAACGGCACGCGCAGCGTGTCGCCCAGCAACAGGCTGCGGAACCCGGTGCAGTCGACGAACAGCGCGCCAGCGACGGTCCGGTCGTGGTCGAGCCGTAGCGCTCGAACGTCGCCGCTGTCCGCGTCGCGCTCGACGCCCTCGATCAGCCCTTCGACGCGCCTGACCCCGCGATCCTCCGCGTAGCGACGCAGCATCTGCGCAAACAGTGTCGCGTCGAAATGATAGGCGTAAGCGAGGTCCGGCTGGGCGCCGCCGCCATCGGCGATGGCGAAGCGGCCGCGCTCCATCGCGGCGACGTTCAGACTGTAATCGCCGTAGTCGCCGGCCTGGCCCAGGTTGCGCGCGCGCAGCCATAGCTGGCGGAACGGGATCAAGCCGACGCCGCGGCCGACCTGGCCGAAGCTGTGGAAATAGGAATGGCCGGGACGCACCCAGTCGTTGAATCCGATCCCGAGCTTGAAGGTGGCGTTGGTCGCGCGCAGGAAATCGGCCTGGTCAAGGCCCAGCCCGACGATCAGGTTGTGGATCTGCGGGATCGTCGCCTCGCCGACGCCGACGGCGCCGATCGCGTCCGATTCGACGAGGGTGATCGTGGCGTGATTGCCTAGAAAGCGGGCGAGCGTCGCGGCGGCCGTCCAACCGGCCGTCCCGCCGCCCGCGATCACGATGTCGAGGGGCGCTCTTTTATTCATGTCCCGCCTTCGCAACTCACGAGCCTCGCCAGCGAGCCGGCGAGGCCGTTCGTGTCATCAGAACTTGAAGGTCGCCCCGGCGACGATCCGGCGGCCGTAGCTCTGATATTTGAGGTAGGAGAGTGGCTGAGTGACGATGCCCAGGGTGGCCGACCGCGTGTCGGTCAGGTTCTGACCCGACACATAGACCGACAGGCCCTTGAGCGCGCCCGACGAGAAGTCATAGCCGACCTGCGCGTCGTAGATCGTCTCGCCCAGCACGGTCTGACGGTCGAGACCGCCGCTGTAGAGCGAGAAATCGCCCAGGTAGGACGAGCGGTAGCGCATACTGCCGCGCGCGCTGAAGCCGTTCTTTTCGAAGAACAGGGTCGCGCTGGCGACCCATTTCGAATAGCCCGGAATGACCGTCGAATTGCCGTTGAAATCCTTTACCTTGGTGTCTGTATAGCCAGCGCCGCCCGTGATGCCGAAGCCCGACAGCGCGCTGGAGAACACTTCGAACGGCAGCGTGCCCGCGACTTCTGCGCCGTACATGTGGCCGCCCTTGGTGTTCACGTTCGAAAACAGAATGCCGATCGGCGTGGCCGGCTGCGGATTGCCGGGAACGGGCGGAAAGCCGCTATAGTCGAAGTTCGTCGTGAAGCCGTTGGCGATGTAATTGTCGATGTTCTTGTAGAACAGTTGCAGCGCCAGATACCCCTTCGTGCCGAAATATTTTTCGAAGTTCACGTCGAACGCCGTCGCTCGATACGGCCGCAACGTCGGATTGCCGCCGCTGCCCGAAAACACGATCGGCGTCTTGGTCCGGTCGATGCCATAATTGATGATGTTGTTCAGGTCGGGCAGGCGCGGCCGCATCATTTCCTTCGACGCCGCGAGGCGGATCACGAAGTCGCCCGGCAAGCGGAAGTTGAGGTTCGCGCTTGGAAGGACCATCCAGTAATTGTCGGTGATCGTCGGGAACGCCGCGCCGCTCGACACGACGTTGGTGTGGATGGCCTGGACGCCGATATTGCCGGTCAGCTTCGTTGCGCCGAGATTGCCGTCCAGCGTCGCCATCGCATAGGGGGTCCACACGTCCTCGGCGATGTTGTATCCCTTGGTGCTGCCATACGTGTTGGCCGTGTAGACGAGCACGCCTGCCGGCACGAGCGCGCGCGGGTCGTACGCGATGATCGGCCCGAGGCCGCGATCGAGCGTCACGGGCGAAAGCAACAGGTTGGTCGGGATCGCCGCTGTCGTCGCGCCGCCCGGCGGGCTCAGGAAGCCTTCCTGCGCGCTCAACGTCTTGGTCCGCGCGGTGTAATCGGCGCCGACCTTGATCGACTTGAGGAAGCCGCCGATTTCGCGTTCGATTTCGAGCCGCGCTTCGATCAGGTCGTCCTTGGTCTTGCGGAAATTGTCGTAGCCGGCCTGGATCGGAGAACCGCTCCAGCCTTCGACGTCGGTCAGCACCAGCGCGTTGCTGGCGCCGTTATAGTTGCTGACGAATTGCGGACCCTTGGGCGTTGCCGTGTACGACACGACCGCGGTCGGAGTGGGGAGCGCGCGGCCGAGGCCCGCGGTGGTCTGTAGCGAATCGTCGGTCCGGTCGGTTCGGGACCAGCTCAGATCGCCGACCACGCCCCATCCGCCGTCATTCTTCCACGCCATGTTCCAGCCGAACGAATACTGGTCGGCTTTGCGATCGTTGGCGTAATTTTCGATGATCGGCGTGCCGGTGATCGTCGCCCCCGTGACCAATCCGTTGGATGAGGTCACATTCGAAATGGCGTCATGGCCGCACCCGCCGCCGCAGTTGAACGGCATCTCGAAACCGCGCTGATCGATCTTGTCGGTGAACTTCGAATAGAAACCGTCGACCGTCACCGTCAGATTGTCGTCGGGCCGCACCTGGAATGTGCCATTGACGCCGAACCGCTTCAGCTTGTCGGTTTCGGACCAGGTCTTGATGCCGTTCATGCCCTGCGCGCCGCCCGGATAACCGCCAAATCCCCAGGCGTTGAAGTCGCGCGTCTGATACGGCTCGTCGGTATAGGCGGCCGACAGCGCGATGCCCGCCTTGCCGTCCGCGAACGTGTCGACATAGGTCGCATAGGCGCGATAACCCTTGTCGCTCGAATTCGGATCGATTTTCTGGTCGACCCACGTCCCGCGCGCGCCGATTGCGATAATGCGCTTGCCGACGTCGAGCGGACGGATGGTGCGCAAGTCGATGCTGCCGACCAGCCCGCCGGAGGTCTTGTCGGCCGACGCGGTCTTGTAGACGTCGACGCCGGCGAGGACTTCGGACGGATATTGGTCGAATTCGACCGCGCGGCTGTCGTTGGTCGTCGTCTGCTGGCGGCCGTTCAGCGTGGTGGTGGAGAAATCGGGGCCGAAACCGCGGATCGAAATGATGTTCGCGCGGCCCGCGTTGCGCTGCGACGAAATGCCGGGCAGGCGGGCGATCGATTCGCCGATTCCATTGTCGGGCAGCTTGCCGATGTCTTCGGCGGAAACCGACTCAACGACCAGATCGGAATTCTTCTTCTTGGCCGTGGCGCTGGCCAACGCCGCGCGAAAACCGGTCACGATGATGTCGTTGCTGTCATTGGCCGACTGGTCGGCCGGGGTCGCGGCGCTCGTGTCCTGCGCGAACGCCGGTGACGCGATGGTCGCGAGCGCGCCGGCCAGCGCGATGGCGCTCACGTGCAGCGCAAGCCCGTTGCGACGGTTCGTACGGAAAGCAGTCATCAATTCCTCCCCTTGCAGCCGAACCACCTTTGGCCTCGACGCGCGCCCACCCGGCGCGTTGCAGATTGGTTGCGCTTATGCCGCGGCCGGGAAGGCACCAAGTCGGCCACATACGTATTCAAAACGATGCATTGCGGGGTGTTGCGCGATTGCATCGATTACCTGGTGCTGAGGATGCGGTAGCTCCACGGCGCCAGTTCGACGCTGGTCGATCGCGTGATCTTCACCACCGACCCGTCGGCGAAGTCGACATAGGTGCCGTCGCTCGGCCCGTCGGTGAAGCTGACGGTATGCGCATCGCCGGACAGGTTGAACAGCGCGAACACCTTGTCGCCGTCCTTCGCGCGGACGAACGACAACACCTTCGCGGGTGCGGTGTTGACGACCGGCGTCATCCTGGCGCCCCACTGCGCGTTCCACAGCGGGGGATGGCTTTTGCGGAACGCGATCAACCGCTTGAAAAGGTCGTTGTTGGGATGATCGCGCCATTCGATCGGGTCGCGTTCGAAGAACTTCAGCCGCTTCGGATTGCCCGCTTCCTGGCCGTTATAGATTAACGGGATGCCTTCGCCGACGAACGACAGAGCGATCGCGGCGGGCAACGCCTTGCCGAAGCGTTCGAATTCGGTGCCTTCCCACGCATTCTGGTCGTGATTCTCGGTATAGACCATCCGCATCGCTTCGGCGGGCCACGCGCTCTGGTTTTCGGAATAATAGCCGAACAGCGCGCCGACGTCGGTCTTGCCCGCTGCGATGTCGGCCATCGCGTTGTTCCATTTCCACGCATAGCTCGCGTCGAACGCCTTGCGATGGACGTCGCGCTGGTCGAATTCGGCGAGCATGAAGACCGGCTTGATGCGGTCGAGTTCAGCGCGCGCATTTTCCCAGAAATCGAGCGGAACGTAGCCGGCGACGTCACAGCGAAAGCCGTCGATATCCGCCGCGCGAACCCAGTATTTCATCGCCTCGGTCATGTAACGGCGGAGCGCAGGTTTCGAATAATCGAGGTCGATTATGTCGGACCAGTCCCACCACGGCGTCGGGCGGTTCGCGCCCTTCCAGTCATGCTCGTACCAATCGGGGTGCGCCTTGTGGATCGGGTTGTCCCACGCGGTGTGATTGGCGACCCAGTCGAGGATGACGTGCATCCCGAGCTTGTGCGCCCTCGCGACGAACGACTTGAGGTCGGCGAGCGTGCCGAATTCCGGATTCACGCCATAATAGTCCCTGACCGAATAGGGACTGCCAAGCGCGCCCTTGCGGTGCTCCACGCCGATCGGGTTGACCGGCATCAGCCAGATGATGC
>JAFEEZ010000406.1 GCA_018240825.1 Pseudomonadota bacterium
GCCGGAGCGGACGAGCATGGGCGCTCGACCGCGTCACGTCGAGTGCCGCCGTCACGCGCGTCGCCACCGGATCGAGATCGAAGTCGAGCGCGATATCGGGAACGAGCCAATCGGGCGGTTGGTAATCCTCGCGCCGCGTGACAGCCGGTGCAGCGAGGGCGGACTGGGCGTCAATCATTCGGTTTCCATTGTCGGGGGACGATGAACTGTCCCACTAATACAATACAGTGTTGCCAAGGTTCCGGCCCGTGCTACGCGTCGTGCCGGATACAGCCAAGAGGAAAGCCATGTTGAGACTGATCGGCGCCGCCGCGCTGACGTTCGCCGCCGGCGCCGCGATCGCCCAGACCGACAAGCCCGCGCCGCCACCGCCGCAAAAGGAAAGCGCCGCATCGATCAACGCCCGCGTGATGGCGCCGCTGCCGCCCGACCAGGCGGCGATGAAGGCGCACGTCATGTTCCTGGCTTCGGACGCGATGCGCGGACGCGAGGCGGGCAGCCCGGAATTCGACATCGCGGCGCAATATGTAGCGGCGCAATTCTACGCGGCCGGGCTGCGGCCCGGCGGCGATGATGGCGGTTACCTGCAGAAGGTGCCGCTGCTCGGCTACAAGCTCGCGGACAAGGGGAACTTCGTCTGGACACCGGCCAGGGGGACTCCGCAGACGCTCGCGTTCGGGGAAGACTTCGTCCCCTCGCCCAATGCGGCGAGGGTCGAGACCAGCCTCAACGCGCCGGTCGTGTTCGTCGGCTACGGCATCGTCGCGCCCGACTATAAGCGCGACGACTACAAAGGCGTCGATGTGAAGGGAAAGATCGTCGCCTATATCGGCGGCGCGCCCAGGGGCTATGACGGCGAGGAGCGCGCGTTCTTTTCGAGTCCCGGAACCAAGGCGGCGATCGCGTCCGCCCATGGCGCAGTCGGCGCGATCCAGATCGAAAGTCCGCGCGCAGGGCGCGGCGCGACGCCATTCGCGGCGACACTCCGTCAGTACGACCGCGAACGCGTGACCTGGTCGCGCGCCGACGGCAGCGGCAAGAATGACGGCATCCCGTTGCTCGGGACGATCTCGATGGCGGGCGCGGCCAAGGTTTTCGCGGGCGCGAAAATGTCGTGGGATCAGGTCAGGAAAACCGCCGACAGCGACGACGCCAAATTCGCCAGCTTTCCGCTCGCCGGCACGCTATCGGTGGCGATCAAGACCGCGATGCGCCCGATGCCCTCGTCCAACGTGATCGGCATCATCCCCGGCGCCGATCCCAAGCTGAAGGACGAAGTCGTCATCCTCTCCGCCCATCTCGACCATATCGGCGTCGGCAAGCCGGACAAGACAGGCGACACGATCAACAACGGCGCGGAGGACAATGCGATCGGCATCGCCAGCCTGATCGAAGAGGCCAAACGCTTCACCGCGTCGGGCAAGCCGCCGCGGCGCACCGTGATGTTCCTGGCGGTGACGGCGGAGGAAAAGGGCCTGATCGGATCCGACTATTTCGCCAACAACCCGACCGTGCCGCTCAAGTCGATCGTCGCCGACGTCAATCTCGACATGCCGCTGATCACGTACAAGTTCGAGGACATGGTGGTGTTCGGCGCGCCGCGGTCGACGCTGGGTCCGATCGTGCAGAAAGCGGTCGAGAGCGTCGGCGTCGAACTCGCGCCCGACCCGATGCCCGACGAGGGGCTGTTCGTCCGTTCCGACCATTTCCGCTTCGTGCAGAAGGGCATTCCCTCGGTCTTCCTTTGGCCGGGCTACAAGGGCGGCGGGAAGGCGGCGTGGGAGGATTTCATGAAGAACCACTACCACCAGCCGTCGGACGAGATCGGCCTGCCGCTCGATTGGGAGCAGGGCGTGCGGTTCGTCGCCGTCAATTACGCGATCGCGCGCGAGATCGCCGACAACGACGAGCGCCCGCGCTGGAACAAGGGCGATTATTTCGGGACGGTGTTCGGGGGGTATGGAGCGAAGTGACGCACCCTTCCGCCGTTCGGGCCGAGCTTGTCGAAGCCCCGTCCTTCCTTCTCGGTTTGAAAAACGACCGTCTATCGACAAGGTCGGGGCGAACGGACTAGGTGGCGAGCGGACGCTTACTGATCTTCGGGTTGGGTTATGCCGCGGGCGCCGTTGCGGCGCGGCTCGAGGGGTGGCGGGTAACGGCGACCGGCAGCGCAGGCAGCCTTGATTTCGACGATACGACGCGAGTTTCGGCCGCGATCGACGCAGCGACGCATATTCTGTCGTCGGCGCCGCCGGGCGAGGACGATCCCGTCCTCTCCGTCTATGGCAAGGCCCTCGCCGCTTCGGGCAAATGGCTCGGCTACCTCTCCTCGACCGGCGTCTATGGCGATATAGGCGGAGCGTGGGCCGACGAGAGCGCGCCGATCCCGGGGCGGCGCGAGGGGCGCAATGGCGCAGATGCCGCCTGGCTGGCGCTCGGCGCTCGCGTGTTCCGCTTGCCTGGCATTTATGGCCCCGGTCGCTCGCCGCTCGACCGCGTCGCGCAAGGAACGGCGCATCGCACCGGCATTGCGGGTCAGGTGTTCAGCCGCATCCATGTCGACGATCTTGCGCGCGGGGTGATCGCCGGGTTCGCCGCGCCGCCAGGCGCTTATAACCTGGCCGACGACTTGCCCGCGCCGCAGGACGAGGTGGTCGAGTTCGCGGCCAAGCTGCTCGGCATCGATCCGCCGCCGGTCGTGACGCTGGAAACGCTGTCGCCCGCCGCGCGCGCATTCCATTCAGAGAATCGCCGTGTGGCGAACGGCAAGGCGAAGCGCGTGCTAGGCTGGCGGCCGGTCTATACGGATTACCGGTTGGGTCTGCGCGCCCTGGCTTTAGCGGACGGGCCTTCTGGCCCTTAGGGCGATGACCAGCCCCGCCGCCGCCAGCGCGGCGCCCGCGACCGCCAGCCCCGACCAGCGATAGCCTTCGAACAGCGTCGACAGCAGCATCGCGATCACCGGCACGATCACGCTCGAATAGGCGGCCTTGGCCGGGCCGATCGTCCGGAGCACCCCGAAATAGAGCGGGAACGCCAGCGCGCTCGCGAAGAGGCCGAGATAAAGGATGCCAACCCAATAGGCCACGCGCATTTCGACCACCGGCGGCCCCACCGTGGCGAACGCGAACAGCGCATCGAACCCAGCGCCGAACAGCATCGCCGTCGCGAGCGTGGTCATCATCGGATATTTCGCCGCGGTCGGGGTCGCCTGCATAACGTTGGCGATCGACGCGGACAGGACGCCGCACAGCGTAAATCCGACGCCCGCCATCACCTGCCACGGGCCATGGGGGTCGGCCCGCGCCTCGCGCACGAACAGCAGGACAATCCCCGCCATCGCGATCGCCGATCCGACCGCCAATTGCCGCCCTAGCTTCTGGCCGAGGAAAATGCGGCCGAGCATCGCATTGGGGATAAGCAACATCGCGAACACCACCGAGACGAGGCCGGAGGTGATGTGTTGCTCCGCACGATAGACGAAATTGAAGTTGAGGCAGAATTGCGCGACCCCGAGCAATGCTGCGAAGGCGAGGCCGCCCGCGCCCAGCCGCCAGCTGTCGCGCTTCACCAGCGCATAAACCGCCATCGCGATCCCGGCGACCAGGAACCGGTACGTCACCGACCAGCTCGGCGGCACCACGCCCAACTGGTCGCGGATCACCAGCCAGGTCGATCCCCAGATCAGCGTCACGATCCCGAATGGAATCAGGACGGCGAGCCGCGTCGATTGCGGTTTGGCGGGGGGCGGCTGGAGCACAAGGCCGCTCTACGCCGCTGCGACGGTACGGCAACCCCGCTTCTGCTTGTGGCGTGACAAGGCCAGCCTATGGCAAGGCGGCGGTGACGCGCGCGGCTGGATTCGGCCGAAATTGCAACGGGAGACGAACATGAGGGCGCTAATCGCACCGGTAATGGCTTTGACGGCGGCTCCGGTCCTCGCCGCCGACGCGCCGACGCCCGCCTATCCCGGCGCGCCCGCCGACCTCGCCAGGGCGGCGATCGCGTTCGATCGCGCGCAGGTGAAAGGCGACGGCGCGGCGCTCACGGACCTGCTCGCCGATGACTATCTGCTGGTCAACAGCCAGGACCAGCGCGAGACCAAGGCGCAGTTCATCGCCGATTACACCGCGCCCGGTTTCACGATGGATCCGTTCGCGATCGACGACCAGGTGATCAAGGTCTGCTCGGACGGCGCGATCCTGGGCGGCGTGGTGACGATGACGGGCATGTCGGACGGCAAGCCCTATTCGGTCCGCCTGCGCTTCACCGACGTCTGGGCGAAGCGCGGCGGCAAGTGGCGCGTGATCTTCACCCACGCCAATCGCGTCGCCGCCAAGCCATGACCAAGCGATCATGATCTGCGTTCCCTTCGCCGTCTCCCCTTGTGGGAGAGGGGGTTTTGTCAGAACAGCAGTTTGCGGATCCCGATCCGGATCGTGCGGCCCAGCGGGTCGAGATAATCGGGCTGGTAGCTGACCGGCGTGTTGCCCGCGGCGTAGCGCACCCGCTGGCGCGAATCGAACAGATTGTCGACGCGCACGACGAACCGCGTCCCCATCAGCCATTTGTGCTTAGCGATCAGGTCCGGCCGCGAGCTGGGATCGAAGAACAGCCGCAAATTGACGGTCGCGAGACTCGAGAAGTTTAGCGTCGTCGGGGTCGCCGCAGCGCCGCCAAGCACGCGGGTTCCGCTTTGCCAGTTGACCGACAGCCGCGCGCCGAGGCCGTTGTTGCTGTAGCCGGCCCGCGCCTCCAGTTCGTGGCGCGACTGGCCGCCCGACCCGACCGCGCCGCCGTTGAGCAGGTCGATCGCCGGCACGCCCGGCGCGATTTCGACGCGGTCGACGAAATGCCAGGTGTGGTAGAAGGCGAAGTTTATTCGCCCGCTGCCTCCCCCGAAGCGGCCCCCGCCACCACCGCGCCCGCCAAAGCCGCCGCCCCGCTGGCCGCTCCCGCCTGGCGCGCCGCTGGTCGCGTTTGCCGGCGGCGTCGCGCCATCTGCCGGAGGCTGTCCGCCTGCCGGTGGGGGCGGGTTGTTCGCACCGCCTTGTCCGTCGCGCCCGCGGAAACCCTGGCTCAGCGTGCCGCCGAACACGCTTTGCGAGTTGCCGAGGTTGCGCAATCCGGCGAGCGCCGGGCGCGGATCGGGTCCCGTGCCCGCGCGGAACGCTTCGATCTGCTTCTGGAGCTTCGACTTGAGCGGCTGCGAGAAATTGATTCCCCAGCGCAATTGCGAGCTTTCGGTGCGCGCGAAATTGACCGGGCGCGCGTCGATCGCGGTCAGGTTGCCGAATGCATCACGCGTGAAGCGGCTGGGGAACGCCGCCTCGACTGCCGCGGTCGCCGCCGGGAAACTCGCCGTCGCGTTGCGGACCGAGGTGTTCACGTAATTGGCCGTGAGCGTCAGGTCGGCCTTGTCGAGCGGCTTGATCGTCAGCCCCAGTTTGAAGCTGTGCTTGCTGTCGGCCAGCAGAAACGGGTTGCCCCCAGACGTGCGCGACACGCTGACGGTCTGGCCCGTGACATAGTCGAAGATGCGCACGTTCGGCGTGACGATCACCGGATCGCCGAGCTGGTTCGCCGATGGCGCTTCGTCCTGGTCGATCATCGACGCAATGACGCGCACCTGCTTGATCGGGGACCAGTTGACGCCGTAGCCGATCGTCTTGAGCGTGCTGAAATCCGACACGCTGTCGAGCGCGAAATTGCCGTTGAGCGACAGGTCGCCGATGAACGCCAGCACGTCCTTCGACTTGCTCGCGATCGGCACGTCGAGGTTGATCTGGCCGTTGGCGACGTTGCGCGTGATGCTGCCGCTCTGGTTGATCCCGAAGCGCGACGATCGGCTGTCGAGCCGCGACAGCGACCCGCCGACGCGGATCGCGGTCGAGACATCGCCCGCGGGCAGCTTGAACAACTTACCGTTGACCAGCGCGTTGGCTTCGCCGGTGTTGGAGGTCGAAAAGCCGCGATTGGCCGCCGGCACGCCGACGACACCGGCGTCAGTGAAGGTCTGGCTGTCGACGCGATCGTAATTGCTCGTCAGCGACCAGCGCCACGCGCTGCCGAAATCGCCGTTGGCGGTGCCGCCCAGGTGATAGGTCATCGACGTGTTGCGCTGGCCGATGACAAAATCCGACCCGGGATTGCCGGGGGCGAACCCTTGCAGCCCGTTGGATTCGTTATAGGCGGCGGTGCCGTTGAGCGTGGTCGCGACCTTGCCGATCGGCCGCGCATAGACCGCGCCCAGATCGAGCGTGCGCGTGAACGGCAGCAAGGTGCGGAAACCGCGATCGTCGAACGTCGCGGTCGGGTCCAGCGCGATATCGCGCTCGCTTTCGAGCAGCGCCGACGACTGGGTATAGCCGGTATGGACGCTGAAGCGCGTGTCGCGGCTGATGTTGAGGATATCGAGCGTCGCATTGGGCGTGTTGCGCCCGCCCTCGGTCGCCGCCTTGTCGCCGACCTCCGCGGTCAGCGCGCGAAAGCGGCGGCGCAGCACAAAGTTCACCACCTTCTGGTCGGCGCGGTAGCCGTATTTGAGCGCGACTTCCTCGGGCAGGATATCGACGCGCGCGATCGCCTCGGTCGGCAGGTCGCGGATTTCGGCGAAGCTCGAGATGCGGCGGCCGTTGAGCAGGATGAC
>JAFEEZ010000407.1 GCA_018240825.1 Pseudomonadota bacterium
CCCAGCGCTTGTTGGTCGATTTGACCGGCTTTAGGTCGAGCAGCGCGCGCACCGGCTCGCCGCATGCCGACAGCGTGGCAAGTTCGCTTTGAAGCCCCTTGCAATAGTCGATCAGCGCCGCGTCCTCGGGCGTGTCGCGCAGCATCGGGACGATGACGATCTGCCAGGGCGCCAACCGCGGCGGGACGCGCAGGCCATCGTCGTCGCCATGCACCATGATCAGCCCGCCGATCATCCGCGTCGACACGCCCCAGCTCGTCGTATTGGCGTATTCGAGTTCGCCGTTCGCGTTCTGGAACTTGATATCCTGCGCGTGCGCGAAGTTGGTGCCGAGGAAGTGGCTGGTGCCCGCCTGGAGCGCCTTGCCGTCCTGCATCATCGCCTCGATCGACCAGGTCTCGACCGCCCCGGGGAAACGCTCGTTCTCGGGCTTCTCGCCCGCCACTACGGGCAGCGCGACGCAATCTTCCGCAAAGGAACGGTAGACCTCGAGCATCCTGAGCGTTGCCTCGCGCGCCTCGGCCTCGCTGGCGTGCGCGGTGTGGCCCTCCTGCCACAGGAACTCAGCGGTTCGCAGGAACATCCGCGTGCGCATTTCCCAGCGCACGACGTTCGCCCATTGGTTGATCAGCACCGGCAGATCGCGCCACGACTGCACCCAGCGCGAAAAGGCGGCGCCGATCACGGTCTCGCTGGTCGGCCGCACGACCAGCGGCTCCTCGAGCTTCGCCGCAGGATCGGGGATCAATTTGCCCTTGCCGTCGGGGATCAAGCGGTGGTGCGTGACGACCGCCATTTCCTTGGCGAAGCCTTCGACATGCTCCGCCTCCTTCTCGAAATAGGAAAGCGGGATGAACAGCGGGAAATAGCAGTTCTCGTGCCCGGTCGCCTTGATCTTGTCGTCGAGCAGCCGCTGCATCCGTTCCCAGACGCCATAGCCCCACGGCCGGATCACCATGCACCCGCGCACCCCCGATTCCTCGGCCATGTCGGCTTCCGAAATCACGGTCTGATACCATTGCGCGAAATCCTCGGCGCGTGTGACGGGCAGTGCGTGCTTGATCATTTGACGAGGCGATAGCGACAACCCATTGCGGGTCAATGGCGGCCCCGGCGGCACATAACGACCGAATCATGTTCGCGGTCGCGCTGCGGCTGGCGTCCGCGGGCATCTTCGCCAGCATGAACGCGCTCATCAAGCTGGCCGAGGCGGGCGGCGCGCATCTCGCCGAGACGTTGTTCTTCCGCCAGACCTTCGCGTTGCCCGTCGTGACATTGTGGATCGCAGCCGGACCGGGGCTCGGCTCGATCCGCACCCAGCGGTTCGGCGCGCACGTCGTGCGCACGGCGCTCGGTCTGGCGAGCATGTGTTTCATGTTCTCGACGATCCTTCTGCTGCCGCTCGCCGAATCGACGACGCTGCAATTCACGCTGCCGATTTTCGCCACGATTCTCGGTGCGCTGATCCTGCGCGAGCCGACCGGCCGGCATCGCTGGGGGGCAGTGCTCATCGGCTTCATCGGCGTGCTGATCGTGACTCGGCCGGGCGGCGGCGGGATCGCGCCGCTTGGCATCGCCACCGGGCTGACCGCGGCGTTGCTCAGCGCGGGCGTGTCGATTCTGCTGCGTCAGATCAGCAAGACCGAAAGCGCGGCGACGATCGTGTTCTGGTTTTCGGCGCTGTCGGTCCCTCCGCTCGGCGTCGCCTTCGCGTTGTTCGCGGAACCGCATCCGCTGACGACCTGGCTGTTGCTCATCGCGGTCGGCGTCACCGGAGGGATCGCGCAGTTATGCATGACTGCCGCGCTTGGGTCGGCGCCCGTCTCGGTCGTCGTGCCGATGGATTATACCGGACTGGTCTGGGCCACGCTCTACGGCTGGCTGCTGTTCGGCGTGCTGCCCGACGCGGCGACGTGGCTTGGCGCGCCGGTGATTATCGCGAGCGGATTGTACATTGTCGGGCGCGAGCACCGCCTGCGTCGCGAGAAAACCGACCGCGCGGTCGCCCAGGGCTAATCGCCATTCCCCCGCGGCGGCCAGTTCCGGTTCCTTCCACACCAGCACCGGTTTGCGCGCCGCGAGCGTTTCGTCGAGGCGGCGCCGCGGGGCGAAGTGCGGGGCGGACTTGAGCGCTTCGTCGCCCGCCTTGGCGCGTTCCGCCACCGAGCGAAGTGCGCCGATGAACTCGTCGAGCGCCGCCTTCGATTCGGTCTCGGTCGGCTCGACCAGCATCGCGCCGTGAACGACGAGCGGGAAGTACATCGTCATCGGATGATAGCCCTCGTCGATCAGCCCCTTGGCGATGTCGATCGTCGAAAAACCTTCGGGCAAGCCGTCGTCGCTGAAAATCGCTTCGTGCATGCACGGGCCGCTGGCGGCGAACGGCGCGTCGAGCGTGTTCTCCAGGCTGCGCAGGATGTAGTTGGCGTTGAGCACCGAATCCTCGGCGGCCTGACGCAAACCATCGGCACCGTGGCTGAGGATGTATGTGAGCGCGCGCGTGAACATGCCCATCTGGCCGTGGAACGCGCACATGCGGCCGAAGCTGTCGGGATGGCGGTCGCCGACCGTTTCTTCCTCGACCAGCCTGACGTGGCCGTCGGCATGCCGCTCGGTGAAGGGCAGCGGGCCATAGGGCGACAGCGCCTCCGACAGCACCACCGGCCCCGATCCCGGTCCCCCACCACCATGCGGGGTCGAGAAGGTCTTGTGCAGGTTGATGTGCATGGCGTCGACGCCGAGATCGCCGGGGCGCACGCGGCCAACGATCGCGTTGAAGTTCGCGCCGTCGCAATAGACGTAGCCGCCCGCCGCGTGCACCGCGTCGGAGATCGCCTTCATGTCGCGCTCGAACAGACCGCAGGTGTTGGGGTTGGTGATCATCACGCCGGCGACGTCGGGGCCGAGCCGTGCCTTCAGCGCTTCCAGATCGACCCGCCCTTCTGCCGTCGCCGGAATATCCTCGACGCTATACCCCGCGAACGCGGCGGTCGCGGGGTTGGTGCCATGCGCGGATTCGGGGACGAGGATGACCTTGCGGCGCCCCTCGCCCTTCGCCTCCAGCGCGGCCTTGATGCACAGGATGCCGCAGAGTTCGCCATGCGCGCCGGCCTTGGGCGTCATCGCGACGCCGTGCATGCCCGTGAGCTTGATCAACCACACCGCAAGCTGGTTGATGACGTCGAGCGCGCCTTGCACCGTATCGACCGGCTGGAGCGGGTGGATGTCGGCGAAGCCCGGCAGCCGCGCGACCTTCTCGTTGAGCCGCGGATTGTGCTTCATCGTGCACGACCCGAGCGGAAACAGCCCCAGGTCGATCGCGTAATTCTGGCGCGACAGGCGGGTGTAGTGGCGGACTGTTTCGGGTTCGCTCAAACCCGGCAGACCGATCGCCTTCTTGCGCTCCAGCCCGCCCAATTTGGTCGAAACCGCCGGGGGAGCGGCAACTTCCACGCCAGTCGTGGCGGTCGAGCCGATCTCGAAGATCAGCGGCTCTTCCAGCATCAGCGCGCGGTTGCCGGTGTACGTATGCGCGGCGCCTTCGCCAACTTCGGGCGCCGTCGGACGCCACCCGCTCTGGTTGATGCTCATGCCAGCGCCTCCTGCAGCGCGGAGGCAAGCGTCTCGACGTCCTCCGTGGTGGTGGTTTCGGTGACGGCGACGACGAGGCCCTTCGCGAGGCTGTCCTCACCCGGATAGAGCCGCCCGAGCGACACGCCCGCGAGAATTCCCTTGTCGGCGAGCGCACGAACGACGGGGCGCGCTTCTCGGCTGAGCTTCAGCGTGAATTCGTTGAAGAACGCGGTGTTGACCACTTCGACCCTCGGCACCTTTGCCAGCCGCTCGGCCGCGCTCACCGCGAGGCTGTGGTTGGTCGCCGCCAGCGCGCGCAGCCCGGCTTCGCCGAGCAAGGTCATGTGGATCGAGAAGGCCAGCGCGCATAGCCCGCTGTTGGTGCAGATGTTCGACGTCGCCTTCTCGCGCCGGATATGCTGCTCGCGGGTCGACAGCGTCAGCACGAAGCCGCGCTTGCCCTCGGCGTCCACCGTCTCGCCGCAGAAGCGGCCGGGCATCTGGCGGATGTACTTTTCCTTGCAGCCCATCAGGCCGACATACGGCCCGCCGAACTGCAAGCCCACGCCGATCGACTGGCCCTCGCCGACAACGATGTCGGCATCCATCTCGCCGGGCGATTTGAGCGCGCCCAGCGCGACCGGCTCGGTCACGACCGCGACCAGCAGCGCCTTCTTCGCATGGCACGCATCGGCTAGCGGCTGGAGGTCGGCGATGCGGCCGAGGATGTCTGGATATTGCACCACGACGCACGACGTATCGTCGTCGATGCTCGCGATCAGCTGGTCGATATCGGTCTCGGCGGTCAGGCCCGGCAGCGCGGTTTCGAGGCTGTCGCCGGTGTATTTCGCCATCGTCCTGGCGACCGAGACGTAATGCGGGTGCAGCCCGCCCGACAGGATCGCCTTGGCGCGCCTGGTGATGCGTCGCGCCATACCGATCGCTTCCCAGCACGCGGTCGAACCGTCGTACATCGACGCATTCGCGACGTCGGTGCCGAGCAGCCGCGCGACCTGCGTCTGGAACTCGAACAGCATCTGCAGCGTACCCTGCGCGATCTCGGGCTGGTAGGGCGTGTATGCCGTCAGGAATTCGCCGCGCTGGATCAGGTGATCGACCGACGCCGGCACATGATGTCGATACGCCCCGCAACCGAGGAAGAACGGCGCATCGCCCGCAGACAAATTCTTGCCGGCCAGCGCGGTCATGTGCCGCTCGACCGACAATTCGCTGGCGTGCATCGGCAAGTCATGGATCGGCCCGTCGAGCCGCGCTTCGGCGGGCACATCGACGAACAGGTCGTCGATCGACGACGCGCCAATAACTGCGAGCATCGCCTCGCGGTCGGACTGGGTCAGGGGCAGGTAGCGCAAAATCAGTTTCCCGTCGCCCCGGCGGAGGCCGGGGCCGCTAAATGGCTGGGCGGCGCTCCGTCAAGAAGCGGCCCCGGCCTCCGCCGGGGCGACGCCCGAGATCACAGCTTCGCGACGAATGCCTCGTATTTGGCTTCGTCCATCAAATCCTTGAGCTCATCCGGATCG
>JAFEEZ010000408.1 GCA_018240825.1 Pseudomonadota bacterium
CGCGTGGCGCGGCTGGATGACGCCCAAGTGGAACCGCAACCTGCCGACAGCCCGGTGCAGCACATGCAAGCCCGGCTGGCGATGGCGTTCTAGGCGCGGCGCCGGGCGGCGTCAGCCGGCCCGATCAGCGCAAGCCGGGCCGGCGGGCTGAAGGCCGTGCCGACGACCTGGGATTCGCCCAGGTCGGTTTATCTTGAACACCTGTCGCGGCAGACCGCCGAACGGCGAATTCACCTCGCGCCGCTGTCCCTCCGATCTCGCTACAGAATCGTCGTGCTGAACTTGTTTCAGCATCCTTGCGAGAAGGGCGCCTCAAGCGGATCCCGAGCGGAGAGCGGCTCGCATGGACTCTGAAACGCGTTCAGGGTGACGGCTATGTAGGGTCAACTCAACAACCGCGCCCGCGCAGCCTTGTATTCCGCCTCCAGCCGGTCGACGCGCACCGCGACGCTCTCCACCTTGTCGATCACGCCGATGCCCTGGCCGGACCCCCAGATATCCTTCCACGCCTTGGCCTTGCTCGAATTGCCGCCGCCGAAGTTCATCGTCGACAGGTCGCCTTCGGGCAGGTTGTCCGGATCCATCCCCGCCGCGATGATCGAGCCACGCAGATAGTTGCCGTGAACGCCGGTGAACAGGTTGGAATAGACGATGTCGGCCGCCTTTCCTTCGACAATGCCTTGCTTGTAGCCCTCAACCGCGTTCGCTTCGTCGGTCGCGATGAAGGGTGAGCCGATATAGGCTAGGTCGGCGCCCATCGCCTGCGCCGCGAACACTGCCCCGCCATTGGCGATCGACCCCGACAGCGCGAGCGGACCGTCGAACCACTGGCGGATTTCCTGCGTGATCGCGAAGGGCGACAGCCGGCCTGCGTGCCCGCCGGCGCCGACGGCGACGGCGATGAGCCCATCCGCGCCCTTTTCGATCGCTTTCCGCGCGAAGCGGTCGTCGATGATGTCGTGAAGCGTGATGCCGCCCCAGCCATGGACCGCGGTGTTGAGCTCCTCGCGCGCGCCAAGCGAGGTGATGATAATCGGCACCTGCCACTTGGCGCAAGTCGCGAGGTCGGCCTCGAGCCGGTCGTTCGACTTGTGCACGATCTGGTTGACCGCGAAAGGCGCAGCGGGTCGGTCGGGATGGGCGCGGTTGTGCGCCGCCAGTTCCTCGGTGATGCGGTGCAGCCACTCGTCGAGTTGGGCCTGTGGTCGTGCGTTCAGCGCGGGAAACGAACCGACGATCCCCGCCTTGCATTGCGCGATAACCAGATCGACGCCGGAGATGATGAAGAGCGGCGACCCGATGACGGGCAGGCGCAGGCGGTCGAACAACGGGGGCAGGCTCATGCACGTTTCATAGCGCAGCCGAAACTACAGGAAAGTCTTTTCGAATTGACGGTACGGAATGTGTGAGACCAGTCAAATCGTTCCATTGCCATTCACACCGACGGCGTTATAGCGCGGCAACACACCATCGCACGAGGTTGCCGTTACGATGAAATTTGCCGCCGCTGCCGCTCTGATGTTCTCCGTCTCTTCCCCGGCGCTCGCCGCCGGTGCGCAATTGGGGCGCGACGTCACGCCGATCGCCTATGACATCACGATCAACCCGAACGCGCAGGCGATGACCTTCACCGGCAGCGAAACGATCACGGTCAATGTGAGGAAGGCGACGCGGACCATCACGCTCAATGCCGCCGACCTCGCAATCAGTCGAGCGACCGTCGACGGCAAGGCCGCGCCGTTCAAGCTCGACGGCGCCAACCAGCGCCTGACGCTGACGCTTCCGGCTGCGGCGAAGATCGGCGTTCACACGATCACGTTCGCCTGGACTGGCAAGATCAACGAATCGGCGGCGGGCTTCTTTGCGATCGATTACACCAACAAGGACGGTTCGAAAGCGCGGATGCTCGCGACACAGTTCGAAGCGCCCGACGCGCGCCGTTTCGCGCCGATGTGGGACGAGCCGAGCTTCAAGGCCAAGTTCACGCTGCGCGCGGTAGCCCCCAGGGGCCAGCTCGCTTTCTCCAACATGCCAGCGGTGGTGACGCGGCGGCCCGACGGCACGCAGCTCTACAGTTTCCGCCAGACGCCGGTGATGTCGAGCTACCTGCTGTTCCTGGGTATGGGCGACATGGAGCGCAAGACGGTGATGGCCGGCAAGACCGAGATCGGCGTCATCACGCGCAAGGGCGTGTCGGATCAGGGCGACTATGCGCTGGCGTCGGCCAAGCGTCTGCTGACCTATTACAACGATTATTTCGGCCAGCCCTATCCGCTGCCCAAGCTCGACATGATCGCGGGGCCGGGAACCAGTCAGTTCTTCGGCGCGATGGAGAATTGGGGCGCCATTTTCTACTTCGAGCCGGAACTGCTGTTCGACAAGACGCGCGCGACCGAAAGCGACAAGCAGCGCATTTTCGTCGTCGTCGCGCACGAAATGGCGCACCAATGGTTCGGCGATCTGGTGACGATGAGCTGGTGGGACGACCTCTGGCTCAACGAAGGCTTTGCGTCATGGATGGAGAACAAGTCGTCGGCCGACCTCAATCCCGACTGGTTCGCGCGCGAGTCGGCGGTGGCGTTCGATCGTGAAGGGGCGCTGGCGATCGACGCGACCGCGGCGACGCACCCGATCATCCGCCACGTGGAGACCGTCGACCAGATCGGCGAGGCGTTCGACAGCATCACCTACCAGAAGGGACAAGCGGTCATCGGCATGATCGAATCGACGATCGGCCCGGACAAGTTTCGCGTGGGCATCCGCCGCTATATGGCGAAGTACAAATACGGGAATACGCAGACTGACCAGCTATGGGCCGAGTTGGAGGCGGCGTCGGGCATGCCGGTGAGCGGGTTCGCGCACGATTTCACGCTGCAGGGCGGGGTGCCGATGATCACCGTCACCGATACGGTGTGCAAGAACGGCAGCACGCTCGTCATGCTCGATCAGGGACGTTTCGGGCTCGATCCGGAGTCGAAGACGCAGCGGCAATGGGCGGTGCCGCTGCGGATCGCGACGATCGGCGGGCAGCCCGCCACGCTGATCGACAAGAACGTAAAGCCCTACGGGGTTTCCGTCGCCGGTTGCGGCCCAGTCGTCGCCAATCTCGGCAAGGGCGGCTACATGCGTGTCCGCTACGCCGCGTCGCCGCACGCCGCGCTGGTGGCTAATTATGGCAAGATGGCGCTTGCCGACCGGCTCGGCACGATGGGCGACGACTATGCGCTGGCGCGGTCGGGCGACCAGGATTTCGCGGTTTATGCGGCCACGCTCGATGCGGTTCAGGCGGATGCGAACCCGCTCGAATGGTCGCAGATATCGGCACAGCTGGGCTCGATCTCCGGGCTCTACGCGAACACCCCGTTGCAGGACCGGGTCAACGCGCAAACGGTGCGGCGGCTCGGGCCGGTGCTCGCGCGTATCGGGTATGATGCGCAGCCGGGTGAATCGCCGCTGGTTACCAATCTGCGCGAGGATCTGGTCGGCCGACTCGGTCGCGCCGGCGACCCCGAGGTGCTCAAGCGCGCGCGCGGCTATTTCGCCAAGCTCAAGACCGATTCGTCGGCGATTCCGCCCGCGATCCGCGCGCCGATTCTCGCCACGTTTGCCGCCAATGCGACACCGGCCGAATGGGACGACCTGCTCGCTCTGACCAAGGCGGAAACCAATCCGGTGGTGAAGAACGAGTATGTCCGGTTGCTGGGTTCGGCGAACGACCCGGCGCTGGCGATGCGTGCGCTCGAACTGGTCAAGGGCGACGCGCTGACCGCGCAACAGAAGCCGACCATCCTGCGCGCGGTCGCTGGCAGGCATCCCGACATGGCGTTCGATTTTGCCGTGGCTAACGTGGACCTGGTAAATAGCCTGATCGAAGCAAGCTCGCGCGCGGCGTTCATCCCGAGCCTTGGCGCGGGGTCGAACGACCCGGCGATGCCCGGCAAGATCCAGGCTTTCGCGGAAAAGCAGCCCGAAACCGCGCGCGGCGGCGCCAAGCGCGCGCTGGCGCAGATCGCCGTGCGCAAGGCGGTCGCGGATCGGTTGCGGGACGGCGTGACGCGCTGGACCGGGGGGGCGCGGTAAGCGATTTTCTCCCTTTCCCACAGGGGAGAAGGAATACGCAGCGTTAGTCGATCCGCTTCAACCCTTTCGCGAACCGATGTGCGTTCTCGACATAGTGGTCGGCTGACAGCTTCAGGAACGCGCGCTTATCGGCCTCGAGCGTCTTGACGCTTCGCGCGGGGCTGCCGACGATCAGGGTCCCTGGCTCGAAGCTCTTGCCTTCGGTGACCAGCGCGTTGGCGCCGATCACGCATTCGTCGCCGATCACCGTTTGGTTGAGCAACGTCGCGCCCATCCCGACCAGCACGCGGTCGCCGACCGTGCAGCCGTGCAGGATTGCGTGGTGCCCGATCGTGCATTCCGCGCCGATCGTCAGCGGTACGCCATAGTCGGAATGCAGCATGCTGCCGTCCTGCACGTTGGTTCGGTCGCCGACGGCGATCAGCGAGGTGTCGCCGCGGATCACCGTGCCGAACCACACCCCGACATCGTCGCCCAGCACGACCTCGCCGATGACGTGCGCGTCGGGTGCGACCCACACGCGCTTGCCGATCACGGGGACCTTGCCGTCGAGTTCGTAAATGGGCATCGGCGACTCCTTCGCCTGCTTCATACCGCTTTTGCGAGCGCAGCGAAGCAATCCAGCCGGATCGCGCGTCGCGTTGATTGCTTCGCTACGCTCGCAATGGCGGGAACCGATTCAAGGCCGCCATCACTCCCGGGACCAGCTCCTTACGACAGATCAGCAGATCGTGAACGTAGGTATCTTCGCAATTGTAGATGAGCGGCGTTCCGTCGAGCCGGGCGCAATGTAGCCCTGCCGCGAGCGCCACCGCGACAGGGGCCGCGCTGTCCCATTCATGCTGCCCGCCTGAATGAAGGTAAATGTCGGCGATCCCCCGCACCACCGCCATCGCCTTGGCGCCCGCCGATCCCATCGGCGCGAGTTCGGAGCCGATCGCTTCCGCCACCGCCACCGCTTCGGCGGCGGGACGCGTGCGGCTGACGACCATCCGTGGCGGGTCGTTGAGCGGACCGAGGGCAGGGGGGGCGTCGGAGCGCAACACCAGCCCGGCGTCGGGCAACGCGACCGCGCCGAGCGCCGGCGCACCGTCGATGCACAGCGCGACATGCACCGCCCAATCGTCACGCGCCTCGCCATACTCGCGCGTGCCGTCGATCGGGTCGATGATCCACACGCGCGATTTACTCAGTCGTGATCCATCGCATTTGCGCTCTTCCGACAGCAGGCCGTCGCGGGGGCGCTCCGTGGTGATCGCGTGGCACAGCAAGTCATTGGCCGCCTGGTCGCCCGCCTTCCCGAGCGCCTTGGCCTCCCAGTCGCGCGACGCGCGCACCTCCTGAAGCAGCCTGCCCGCAGCCTCGGCGATCCGCGCCGCGAAGTCGCCGTCGGTCACAGGTCGGGGCTCCATACGCCCATGATGTGCTCGACGATGCGTTCCGCCGCCGCTTCAGGCGTCTCGCGGGTCGTATCGATCCTTATCTCGGGCCGCTCGGGCGTTTCATAGGGGCTGGAGATGCCGGTAAAGTTTGCGATCTCGCCCAGCCGCGCCTTCTTGTAGAGCCCCTTCACATCACGCGCTTCGGCGACCGCGAGCGGCGTATCCACGAAAATCTCGACGAAATCCCCCTGTGGCATCATCGACCGGACCAGATGGCGCTCGGCGCGGAAAGGCGAGATGAACGCGGTCAGCACGATAAGCCCGGCGTCGGTCATCAGCCTGGCCACTTCGCCGACGCGGCGGATATTCTCGACTCTGTCGGCATCGCCGAACCCGAGATCGCGGTTGAGCCCGTGGCGGATATTGTCGCCGTCGAGCAGGTACGAGTGCCGACCGAGCGCGAACAGCTTCTTTTCGACGAGGTTGGCGATGGTCGACTTGCCCGATCCGGAAAGGCCGGTGAACCACAGCAATTTGGGTTGCTGCCCCTTTTGCTGGGCGTGCGCGGCGCGGCTGATGTCGATCGCCTGCCAGTGCACGTCCTGCGATCGGCGCAGCGCGTGGTGCAGCATACCCGCCGCAACGGTGGCGTTGGTCACCTTGTCGATCAGGATGAACCCGCCCAGCTCCCGGCTGTCGGCATAGGGCTCGAACACCAGCGGCTTGTCGATCGCGATGTTGGCGACGCCGATCGCGTTCAAGTCGAGCGTCTCGGCGGCGAGCTGCGCCATCGTGTTGACGTTGACCTGGTATTTGGGCGGCTGGACTTGCGCGGTGACGGTCTGCGCGCCGAGCTTGAGCCAGTATCCGCGGCCGGGCAGCATCGGGTCGTCGGCCATCCACACGATCGTCGCCTCGAACTGGTCGGCGACTTGCGGCGGGTTATCCGCGATCGCGATGACGTCGCCGCGCGAGCAATCGATCTCGTCCGCGAAGGTCAATGTCACCGATTGGCCAGCGACCGCCATATCGAGGTCGCCGTCGAACGCGACGATCCGCGCAACGGTGGAGGTCTTGCCCGACGGCAGCACGCGAATTGCATCGCCCGGCGCGATCGCGCCCGCGGCGATCGTCCCGGCGAAGCCCCGGAAGTCGAGGTTGGGCCGGTTGACCCACTGCACCGCCATGCGAAACGGCTTCGCACGGTCGGTGTCGGCTTCGAGCTCGACCGCCTCGAGATGGTCGATCAGGCTCGGACCGGCATACCAGGGTGTATTCGACGAAGGGGCGGTGACGTTGTCACCCTTGAACCCCGAAATCGGGATCGGCGTGAACGCGGCGATACCGATGTTCTCGGCGAACGCGGCATAGTCGGCGACGATCGCATCGTAGGTCGCCCGGTCGTACCCGACCAGATCCATCTTGTTCACCGCCAGCACAACGTGGCGGATCCCGATCAGGTGCGCGAGATACGAATGCCGCCGCGTCTGGGTCAGCACACCCTTGCGCGCGTCGACCAGGATCACGGCGAGGTCGGCCGTCGACGCGCCGGTCACCATGTTGCGCGTATATTGCTCGTGCCCGGGCGTGTCGGCGACGATGAACTTGCGTTTTTGGGTCGCGAAGAAGCGATAGGCGACGTCGATCGTGATGCCCTGTTCGCGCTCGGCGGCGAGCCCGTCGACCAGCAGCGCGAAGTCGATTTCCTGCCCCTGCGTGCCGACCCGCTTGCTGTCGGCTTCCAGCGCGGCGAGCTGGTCGTCGAAGATCATCTTGCTGTCATACAGCAGCCGCCCGATCAGCGTGGACTTGCCGTCGTCGACCGACCCGCAGGTGATGAACCGCAGCAAGGTCTTGCGCTGATGCTGCGCGAGATAGGCGTCAATGTCCTGCGCGATCAGGGCGTCGGGTCGGAAGGCGGCGGTCAAAAATAGCCCTCCTGCTTCTTTTTCTCC
>JAFEEZ010000409.1 GCA_018240825.1 Pseudomonadota bacterium
CGTCGAGGATTATTACGCATGAGGCGCGCGTTGCTCTGGCTCCCGTTGCTGCTGTTCGGGGCGCTGTTCGCACTGGTCGGGTTCGGGCTGCTCAAGCCGGCCGATCGTACGGTGCGATCGGCGTTGACCGACAAGCCGCTGCCCGATTTCACCTTGCCCGCGATGCTGCCGGGCAAACCGGGCGTCGCGACGAGCGATTACGGCAAGGGCCAGCCGCGGCTGCTCAACGTGTTCGCGAGCTGGTGTCTGCCGTGCAAGGCGGAAGCGCCGCAACTGATGCGGCTGAAGGCGATGGGCGTGCCGATCGACGCGGTCGCGGTCAACGACACGCCAGCGGCGATGCGGGCGTTCCTCGCCAGTTTCGGCGATCCGTACCAGCGGATCGGCGACGACCGTGCCAGCAAGGTGCAGATCGCGCTCGGCTCGTCCGGGGTGCCCGAAACATTTCTGATCGACGGGCGCGGGCGGATCGTGATGCAGCATGTCGGCGACATCCGCGCCGACGAGGTCGATGGCGTCGTCACGGCATGGCGAGCGGCGAAATGAAGCGCGCGCTGATCGCCCTGGCGCTGATCGCCGCACCGGCGTTGGGACAGGAGGCGTCGCTCGCCAACGTCCAGCTGCGCGATCCGGTCAAGGAGGCTGAGGCCAAGGCGCTGATGGAAACGATCCGCTGCGTCGAATGCCAGGGCCAGTCGGTCGCCGACAGCGACGCGGCGATTGCCGGCAGCATGCGCAGCGTTATCCGCGAGCGGATTCAGGCGGGCGAGACCCCCGACCAGATCCGCGCGTGGCTGATCGAGCGATACGGCGATTACATCACCTACGACCCGCCGATGAGTGCGGTGACGTGGCCGTTATGGCTCGCGCCGATCGTCCTGCTGGTCGCCGGGGTCGCGATCGCGCGGTCGAACTTCCGCAAAAGAGGGCGGCGCTGATGGGCTGGGTGACGCTCGCGCTGATCGCGGTCACCACGGCGGCGTTGCTTGTCGCGTTGCGTGTTCCGCGATTGTTATGGTCGCTGACCGGTTCGATGCTGATGCTCGGCGCAGCGGGCTATGCGCGGCAGGGACAACCGCTGCTCGCCGGTCAGCCGGTGGCGGCGCAAGCGACGCCGCTGCCGGTCGATCCGACGTACAAAGCGTTGCGCGACGCCCTGTTCGGCCGGTTCGGGGGCGAGTCGATGTATTTCGGGATTTCGGACGCCGCGCTTTCCGGCGGCAAGACCGAATTCGCCGCGCGCGTCGTGACCGGCGGCATCGATTATGCGCCGAAGAACCCCGCTTTCTGGACCGAACTCGGCAATGTCATCGCGCTTCACGACCACGGACTGGTCTCGCCCGCGTCGCTGTTCGCCTACCAGCAAGCGATGCGCGTCGCGCCCGATCATCCGGGGCCACCCTTCTTCCTCGGTTGGGCCTATGTCCGCGCGGGACAGTTTGCGGCGGCGCGACCCTATTGGGCGCGCGCGCTGCGGTTGAGCCCCGCAAAGGCGAGTTATCGCGAAGACATCGCCAGGCGGCTCGCCTTGCTCGACCGCTTCATCGCGCAAGGCGAAGCGCGCTAGTTCAGCCCTCCCACGCCTCGTACGGCAGGCCGAGATCGTCGGCGACCGCCTTGAACGCGATCTTGCCCTTGTAGACGTTGAGTCCCGCCGCGAGATGCGGATCGGCCTTCATCGCGGCTTCAGCGCCCAGGTTGGCGAGTTTGAGGGCGAACGGCAAAGTCGCGTTGTTAAGCGCGAACGCCGACGTGCGTGCGACCGCGCCGGGCATGTTGGCGACGCAATAATGGATCACGCCGTCAACCTCGAACACCGGGTCCTCATGCGTTGTCGCATGACTGGTTTCGAAGCAACCGCCCTGGTCGATCGCGATGTCGACCAGCACCGACCCGCGCTGCATCGTCTTGATCATCTCGCGCGTGACGAGCTTGGGCGCCGCCGCGCCGGGGACCAGCACGGCGCCGATCACAAGGTTGGCGTGCTTCACGGCTTCCGCGATCGCTGACTTCGACGCGAATTCGGTCTTGATCTGCGACGAGAAGAACATGTCGAGTTCAGCCAGACGATCGTTCGAAATGTCGTAGATCGTGACGTCCGCGCGCATGCCGACCGCCATCTGCGCGGCGTTGACGCCCGAAATGCCGCCGCCGAGGATCGCGACCTTGGCCGGCGCCACGCCCGGCACGCCCCCGAGCAGCACGCCGCGGCCGCCCTGTTCCTTTTCAAGATAATGCGCGCCGACCTGAACCGACATGCGGCCGGCGACTTCGCTCATCGGCTTGAGCAGCGGAAGGCCGCCCTTGCGGTCGGTGACGGTTTCGTACGCGATGCAGGTCGCGCCCGACTTCATCAGCCCTTCAGCCTGCGGCTTGTCGGCGGCGAGGTGGAGATAGGTGAAGAGCAGGTGGTGCGGCTTGAGCATCGCGATTTCGCTCTGCTGCGGTTCCTTGACCTTCACGATCATCTCGGTCTGATCGAACACCTCGGCCGCGGTGGCGACGATGCGCGCGCCGGCGTCGGTGTAGGCCTCGTCTTCAAAGTCGATGCCCATCCCGGCCTTGGTCTCGACGATCACCTCGTGGCCGGCATGGACCAGTTCGGCGACCGACGCGGGGGTCAGGCCGACGCGATATTCGTGGTTCTTGATTTCCTTTGGGACACCGACTCGCATGAAATCTCTCCTCTTGATTGTCGCGGGAATACAGCCAGAAGGGCGGGAGAGGTTCGCAAAATTATCTACCGGACCGGCCCTTGGCGGGAAATCGTTGCGTCATTACATTCGTGAGTGAGAAAGAATGCTCGATCATCTCGATCGCAAGATTCTCGGGGAACTCGTCAGCAACTCCGACCTCACCAGCGCCGAACTGGGGGAAAAGGTCGGCCTGTCGGGAAGCGCCGCGCATCGCCGGGTCGGGAGTTTGCGCGAACGCGGCCTGATCGCGGGGTTTCGCGCGGTGCTGTCGCGCGAGGCGCGGGGGCACCCGAGCGTCGTGATGGTCAACGTCACGCTGCGCGACCAGCGCCAGGAAACCATGGCCGCGTTCGAAAAGGAAATCGCGGAATGTCCCGAGATTCGCGACTGTTTCCTGATGAGCGGCGAGGCCGACTATATGCTGCACGTCGAGGTGACGCGCGACGACAGTTTCGAGCGGATTCATCGCGAGACTCTGTCGCGGC
>JAFEEZ010000040.1 GCA_018240825.1 Pseudomonadota bacterium
CCGGTCGCATCCGCCGACGGCAATTCGTGCGTCCTCGATTACAAAGGACAAGTGCTGGCGGAATCCAATAGCGGAGAGACCTTCACCGCGTTCGCCGATATCGACCTTAGCGCATTGCGCGCGCAACGCCGCAAGCCGGGCATGACCAATCAACTCGCGCGCCAACGGCTCGAACTGTTCGCGGAGATCTATGCCGGCTCTGTGCAACCGGCAAACCTGCTCGCCGACGGCGCGATTCCCGACCGCGATCATTTTATGCGCAACCACGAACTGGTGATCGAGCGCCTAGCCAAGGATGGTCTGATATGAAGCAAGATGTCGCCCCCCCCTATACCGCGGTCGCCCGCCACGCGGTCTTCCCGGAGCCGAGCCACGATGAGGCGGCCCGGTTCGATTTCCTGGCCAATTTCAACAAGTATATGGCGGCGACGCTGGGGCCGGGCAACAAGCGCGCTTACGATACCCGCGTGCTTCCCGACTTCGTCCGCGAGCAGGGCCGCGAGCCCGGCGACCGCGGCGAAATCCGCCGCGCGATGAACGGCGACCCGTGGCACCGCTTCTGGTCTGCGCTGAAGCGCAATTCGATGGAAATGCGCCAGCATAACGGACGCCAGATGGTGCTGCGCCAGCTCGACGAACTCGACGCCAGGGTGCGCCAGTTCAACGAAGGGCGCGACACGCTCCAGCTCGACGATTCGGTCGCGGTGCCGCGCTATCAGCAGGCGGTCGACATCCATTGCATGCCTGGCAGCTATCACGGCGAGGAGCGCCCGGGCGACGTTTCGGCGGGGGCCAATTACGATTGCGGCATCTTCGCGACGACGGCGGGCGGGCTCGGCGCGCTGTCGGACGGCGGCGGTCAGGCGCTGGTCGAATGGGCGAAGCGCGAGCGGCCGGGCTGGACGCCCCGGCGCATCCTCGATCTCGGCTCGACGATCGGCCACAATATCGTCCCGCTCGCGCTGGCGTTTCCCGACAGCGAAGTCGTCGCGATCGACACCGCCGCGCCGTCGCTGCGCTATGGCCATGCGCGCGCGCAGGCGCTTGGCGCGCGCAACCTGCGCTTCGTCCAGATGAATGCGGAGGACATGTCGGCCTTTCCTGATGGGCATTTCGACTGGGTGCAGACGACGATGTTCCTGCATGAATTGTCTGGCAGTGCGCTGCCGCGCATCCTGCGCGAGAGTTTTCGCGTGCTCGCGCCGGGTGGGCTGATGCTCAACCTCGAACAACCGCAATACGGGCCCGACATGCCGCTTTACGAACAGTTCATCCGCGACTGGGACGCGTACAACAATAACGAGCCGTTCTGGTCGGCAATGCATTCGCTCGACCTCAAGGATGAACTGGTCGAGGCTGGTTTTCCTCAGGATTCCCTATTCACTACGGGCGTTCGAGCGGTGGTCGACGAAACTGTCTTTCCATCGTCAAAGACCGACGAGGGTGAGGATCATGGCCGCGCCGCGGTGTGGCATGCTTATGGCGCGTGGAAACCCGCATGAGCGACGAGATCGACTGGATCGCGCGCGCCGGCAAACGCGCCAGGGGCAAGCGCCCCGATTATTTCGACGATTTCGCGACCGACCGGTTGATGTCGATCGTCGTCGCGCTGGTCGCGGAAGTGTCGGCGCTGCGCCAGCGACTCGACACTGTCGAGCGACTGCTCGACGCGAAGGGGGTGCTCGGCCGCGATGAGATCGAGCGCTACGAGCCGGATCGCGAGGCGGGGTACGAGCGCGGAGTCGAGACCAAGGCCTATATCGCGCGCGTGATGCGCGGCGTGCAGCAAGCAATGGAGGCGATGGACGCTCCCGACAAGCCGGTTGACGACGTCATCCGTGAGTTGAGAGACATGTGATGCAGCATCGGAGCGTGCGCGGCCAGCTGCGCTATACGTCGAAAAAGCCGGAAATGCTGGATCGGGAGCGCGGGCGCGAATGGTTCGCGTTCACGCACCATGGCGACGGGTCGGTGACACTGCGCGCCACGTGCGAGATCGAGGAGCCCGCGCCGACGGTGCTGCGCGACGTCATCTACCGGCTCGGCCCTGACGGCGCTCCGCGCAACCTTCACGTCCATTTGACCGTCGGCGACGCCTTCATGGGATCGGGCTGGTTCAACATCGCGCCGGGCATGATCGAATGCGAGAGCGCGGGCCCGTCGATCGGGCGCTTGTCGCAGCGGGTCGCCTATGACGGCGCGCTGGACGGTTTCGGTACGCACCCGATCGTCGGCGACGGCTATCTCACCAAGTGCATGGACGTCGCGCGGGGACCGCACCGTCGCACGATCCGCGTCTATGTGCCCTCACCGGACCATCGCGGCGCGACGCCCCCGATCGCCGCGGAGGTGGTGATCGATCTCGAATACCTCGGCGACGAGACCGTGACGGTGGCGGCTGGAACGTTTGCGTGCCGCAAGTTCGCGTTCATCGACACCAGTGAAGCGGGGATGGGCGGCAAGCAGCATCCGCCTTACGAGATGTGGGTGACGGCGGACGACGACGCGGTGTTCGTCCAGGGCGGCGTCGGCGGCTATATGGCGACGTGGTACGAACTGGTCGCGCTGGAGCGCTGACTGCCGCCAGCCTGTGCGATCAACCCGGTTTCGCGACGCTCAGGACGACAATCGCGGCGATGAATATCCATAGCACCAACAGCACCGCGGTGGCGCGCCGATAGGTCCGGCGGATGATGGCGTTGGTCGTCTCGGTGGGGCCCTCGCGCGCCATGATCGCCCAGGTCCGAAAATGGCCGATCAGCGCGAACCGGATGCCCACGCCGCACGCCATCACGCCGGCGAACAATCCCAGCTTCAACCGGAGCCAGACCGGCATCGCCCATTGGTTGCCGATCAGGTTCACCGCGACGGCGACGAGCGCCGCCATCACGGCATAACGCATTCCCCGATCCAGCGCGGCGAGCCGTTTGCCGAGCGGCCTGCCGCGCAGCCGATGGACCGTCTCGACGAAAGCCAGCCAAAGGACGGCGACGATCGCCGCGCACCAGGCCGTCCGCTCGCCGCCCGGCACATAGCCGTAGAGCGCCGCGATCGTGAATCCCAACCCGGCCTGGAGCACGAGCGCGTAGCGGACATGCTGATCGACCACCATGACATGGTCCATCAGCCGGTCGCGCGCGGCGAACGGCATGTCATCCGCATAGGAAACGTAGCGATACGTGCTGTTGATCACCAGTTCGGAGCCGAGCCAATAGCCCAGCACTGCGATATGCGCGAC
>JAFEEZ010000410.1 GCA_018240825.1 Pseudomonadota bacterium
CACCGTATCGAGCTGGCCGCTCGCTTGCAGCGCCTTGAAGATCCACGCGCCGAATGCCGAACCCGCAAAACCGCCCGCGACCATGATCCCCCCCATCTGGAAATCGACCCCGCGTCGCTGGAGGTGCGCGAACACGCCGGAGACGCTGGCCCCCGTGACCTGGCTCGCCGCCGACGCCGCCGCGACGGTCGGCGGTATGCCGTAAATGATGAGGAGCGGCGTCGTCAGGAACCCCCCGCCGACCCCGAACATCCCGGACAGCAACCCGACGAACAACCCCAACCCGACGATGACGAGCGCGTTGACCGACAGATTGGCGATGGGGAGATAGAGGTCCACGACCCCGCTTATCGCGGCGCGGCGGTTTGCGGAAGGACGCGGCGGCTAGAAATCGCCGCCCAGGACGAACACCGGGCCGGAGCCGGGCCGCGCATCGCCCGCAATCCGCTGGCGCCAATCGAGCGATGCGCGGATCGCTTTGCCCGCCACCGGCAGGCGGACGCCCACCGATGGTCCGACATCCAGTCGCGACACGCCACGTTGCGCGCCGCCCCAGCCGCCGAGGCCGAGATCGACCTTCGCGTCGCCGACGCTGAAAACGCGACGCGACAGGCGCGCCGCACCTTCGACGAAAAATTCTGCGCGACGGCGGCGGACGACTCCGGCCTGACCATAGGCTTCGAGGTCGAAGCCCAGCGCCACCGGCGCAGGGCCCACGCCGGCGATCGCGCCCACCGCGGGGCCGCTGGCGCCGCCGTCGAGCGAAACCCGGTATTCGGCGACGATCCGGATCGGCAGTCTGGTCGGTCGCCATTCAACCCCGATCGCACCTTCGCGACCCGACCCGTTGAGCGGCGTGGCGACCCGGCCGACGATCGCAACGCGACGCGCCTCGCCAATCGCGTAGGTGAGCCGCAGGCCGGTTTGGCTCCCGCCCAATTGCCCGCCCCCGAGCCCCGGCGCGATGCCGCGGCCGCCGCGCAGGACGAACCAGGCGCTCGCCGACCAGCGCCTCGCCTGGCTGCTCGCCGTAGCGGGAATGGCGGGCGCCGGCGTGAGCATCGATTGCACCGTGGTCGACACGCTGCCCGCGACGACCGGTCGCGGCGACGGAACAGCCCCCGCCGGATCGGCGGGAGCCGTTGCGGTTGCTCGACGAACGACGCTTGACCGAACGCCGACAGGCGCAGCGAATCGCGGCGGCGGGGCCGCCATCGACGCCGTGGGACGGGCCAGGTCTGCGGCCAACGGCGCGTCTTCGGCGAACGCCGCCGGCACGATCGCGCGCGGGATCGCCGCCGGCTCAGCGGCCGGCCATAGCATGAACGCGCGCAACACGGTCCAGCCTGCCAACGACGCGCCAAGGAAGCGAAGCGGCCGCCCGTTCACGAACCGACCTCTTCCGGAAAGCGATGACGGGTCTTGTCCCAGATCGGGCGGTCACCGCGCAGCGTCGAGACATATCGGCCGATCGCGGTGCGCACCGCCATCAACGCGATATAGTTCGCGACCAGCGCGCGCGGCAGCGACAACCCGGCCTGCCACCAGCCATAGACGCGGCCGGTGAACCAGGCGCGCATCGCCAAACGCCAGACCAGCAACGCGGTGTTGATCTGCAACAGGAAAAGGATCGTGTCGCTCGGCGACGGCGCGGTATCGCCGGCCAGCGCATGCAAGGAGAGCGAGGCGCCCCACGCCAGAAGCGCGATGTAGGCGATCGCCAACAGCATCAGCGCGATCGGCGCGCGACGATCGCGCACCCGCATCCAGTGGTCGCGCCAGTCGCGAGCCCGCCCCCAGCCAAGCCGGTCCCAACCGTCGAACGCGATCCCGATCATCCAGCGCGCCTTCTGCCGCACGGCGTCTTTCACGCGATCGGGGAAAAACTCGGCCACCGCGACAAGATCACCCTCGGCGTCGCGCACCCGCGCGAATATCTGGCGGCCGCCGAGCATCGCGGATCGCAGGCCAAGCTCGTAATCCTCGGTCAGGCTGGCGGCGTCGAACGGCGCGCCGTCGCGCGCCGCCGCGACGCGACCGAGCAATTCGCGGTCGATCGCGCAGCCGACGCCGGCGAGCGGCATTGGCGCGCCCAACCATCCCCGCACGACCAGCCGTTGCTCATGTGCTTCGGCAAACTCGTCCGCATAGTGCCCCGAAACCAACGGCGAACCATGGTCGATGAGCGGCCGCACCGGGAGCTGCACGACCTGATAGTCGCCGAGCAAGGCGCGATACACCCGCAACTCGTCGGCGTGGACGACATCCTCTGCGTCGTGGAACGCCACCGCGATCGCTCGCCAGCCCTCGGCGGTCTCGTCGCTCAGCAACGCCAGCCACAACCGGTTGAGGCAATCGGCCTTGGTTGTCGGCCCCGGCCGCTCCGTCAGGACGCGCCGCACGCGCGGATCGGTTCGCGCCACGGCGTCGATCGCGTCGATCGTCGCGCGATCGTTGGGATACGCGCCGACATAGATCCGGAAATCGTCGCCGCCAAACCGCGCAAGCGTCGTCGCCAGCATTCGTCCGATCACAGCCGCTTCGTCCCAGGCGGGCACGAAAACCGCGATCCGTCCGGTCGCTGTTTTCGTCAGCTCGGCGACGTGCAAATCCCGCCGGCGTCGCGTGAGACGCATCGGCCAATAGACTGCGTCGAGCGCGAGGTCGTCGACCCCGCCGATCAGGAAGCCGATACAAGCCAGAATGACGGTCTCGCGCGCAATCACGTCGACGACCGTAATGATACCCCCCAACAGCGATCCCCCCGATTCGCCAATGACTTAGCTTGGCCGCGTAACGGTCCGCGATCAAGCGCGTGTTTTGTCCCGGAATCGTGCTGGACTTCGGCAATGCTTAGGATAGCGTATCGCTCTGCTCATCGACGTCATCTGGAGGGGGATGGAATGAAGCTCGCGGCCCGCATCGCGTTGCTGGCGCTGGCGTTCGCGCCGATCGCTGCGTTCGGTGACAATTCGCCCCACGTCGTCGTCGCGACGCCCGGGGTCGGCGATGGGTCGATCGAACGCTTCACGGTGCGCTTCGACCAGCCGATGGTGGCGCTGGGCGATCCGCGCGCCGCCTCGCCGTTCGACGTCGAATGCCCAGTCTCCGGCGCCGGCCGCTGGGTCGACCAGCAGACCTTCGTCTACGAGTTCGAAAAGGGCCTTCCCGGCGGGACCAAGTGCACGTTCACGACCAAGGCCGGGGTAAAGAGCGTGTCGGGCTATGCGCTCATGGAATCGCAGGTCTTCACCGTCGATTCCGGCGGACCGATGGTGCGCGCGATCCTTCCCGGCGAGAATAGCGACCAGATTGAGGA
>JAFEEZ010000411.1 GCA_018240825.1 Pseudomonadota bacterium
ATCACGACGATGCAGGCGCCCCGGTGACGCTGATCGGGGTCAGCCTGGGCGGGATCGTCGCGCGGTTCGCCGCGCATCGCGAGCCTGCGCTGGTGCGCGAAGTGATCACCGTCAGTTCGCCCTTCGCCGGCGACCCGCACGCGACCAACGTCTGGCGCGTTCGAATGGCTGTCGGGCGAGAAGATCGACAGTCCCGAGATGAAGGCGCGCCGCGAGGAGATCGCCGCCCCGTTGCCGGTTCCCACCGCCGCGATCTGGAGCGCGAGCGACGGCCTGGTCAACGGCGCGATCTGCCATGACGATCATGCGCGGTCGATCGAGATCGTCAGCAGCCATATGGGAGTCCAGATGCACCCCGCGACATTGCGAGCCATCGCCGAGGTGCTGGGCGGGAATTGACCGCCAGGGGGATAAGGTATTCGATCAGCGGTCAGGCTGTCCGCCGCCCGCGCGATAGCCGTCATACGGCCCGCAATTCGCCGGATCCTTCTTGCACGCTCTTTCCCAGGCGCGGCGCTCGCGACCTGCGCGTTCTTCCTGCTTGCGCATCTTCTTGCCATAGTTGCGGTCGGCCTCCGACTGGCTCGTCGTCGTCCAGTCGACCGCCTTGCTCGCGACCTTGACGGGTGCGGTGACGACGGAGCCGACAGTCGAGAGACAGCCGCCGCTCAGGAACGGCAGCAAGGCGGCGACGACAAACTTACGCATACAGGTCCGATCTATTTTCCGCGGCGGAAAGCCTCGCGCACGGTCGCGCCAATTAGCGGAAAGTCGGTGAAAAATCCATCAATGCCCGCCGCAAGCTGGCGTCGGATCGCCGTATCGACATCGCCATGCGCTCTCGGATCGTCGCCGCGCCTGAGACTGGCGGGCAGGAAGAAATTCTCCGCGCGGAACGTCCAGACATGGACGCGCAACCCCGCCGTGTGCGCGTCGGCGACCAAGCTGGTCGGCGTCCCCTCCCCCCGGTCGACCATGTCCTTGTTCGGTCCGATCCCCCATGCATAGGCCGCGACTGCCTTCAGCCCCTCGGGCGTGATCATCGCGGCGTAGCTGGGCGTCGCGTTGTCGGCGGGGCCGCCGTTCGCGTCCATCAGCTGGATCAGCCGGACCTTGGTCAACGTGTGCAGCAGCTTGAGGTTGTCGACCTCGAAGCTCTGGATGAACACCGGCGCGTCGGCCGAATCCCAGCCCGCCGCCTTGAGCTCGGCGACCAGATGCTTCTCCATCGGCAGCCCGATCGACGCGAAATAGCTCGGGTGCTTGGTTTCGGGATAGATGCCGATCGTCCGGCCCAACTCCTTCGACCGCTTCTTCGCCAGCGCAATCACCTCGGCGAGCGTGGGGATCGTATAGAGGCCGTCGAACTTCGCGTTGCCCGGGCGCAGTTGCGGCAAGCGTTCCTTCGCGCGCAGCGTCTTCAACTCGGCGAGCGTGAAGTCCTCGGTGAACCAGCCGGTATGCGCGACGCCGTCGATCGTCCTAATCGTCTTGCGGTTCGCGAACTCGGGATGGTCCGCCACGTCGGTGCTAGCGGTAATGTCGTTCTCGTGCCGCGCAACAAAGACATTGTCCCTGGTCAACACCAGATCGGGTTCGATGAAGTCGGCGCCTTCGTCGATCGCGAGCTCGTAGCCCATCAACGTGTGCTCGGGGCGCTCGCCCGACGCGCCGCGGTGAGCGATGACAATGGGTGCGGACAAGGAAACCATACGCGCACCTTGCCCCGCCGATAGCGGCGACGCCAGCGCGGCGATCAGGACGACAGCAAGAACGCGCTTGAAAAGTTGCATGAGCGGACCGATTCCCGGCTAGAGCGGTTGAGCGGCTGTAGCACGGGAGACGGGATCATGAACGATGTCGTGATGGACGCGCCCTATCGCCCCGTCGGCCTCGACATGGGGCGGCAGGGCCTGATCGGCAAGCCGGTCGACCGCTACGAAGGGCCGCTCAAGGTCACCGGCGCCGCGCAATACGCCGTCGAGGGAGCGTCCGAAGGGACGCTCTATGCGCACGTCATCAGCGCGACGATCGGCTGCGGCGTCGTGACGGCGATCGACACGCGCGCAGCCGAGGCAATGCCGGGCGTCGTTGCGGTGATCACCGACCACGAGCATTTCGTGTCGAGCGGCGGCAGCTCGCAGGAAGCGATGCCAGGCTGGACGCGCGAGATCGACCATTTCGGTCAGCCGGTCGGGCTGGTCGTCGCCGAGACGTTGGAAACCGCGCGCGCCGCCGCGCTGGCAGTCGCGGTGAGTTATGACGAGCGCGAGGGGCGGTATGATCCGCGCGCGGAGCCGGTCATCGCAGATCACAAGATCGGCTTTCTGCCGCCGATCGCGAAGGGCGATGTCGATGCCGCGATCGACGCCGCAGCAATCAAACTCGACCAGACCTACACCACCCCGCCTCACTTTCCGGCCGCGCTCGAGCCGCATGCCGCGACTGCCTGGTGGGAGGGCGATACGTTGGTATTGCGTGCGTCGCTCCAGGTGCTGGGCGGCGCGAAGGCGACGGTCGCGAAGGCGCTGGGCATCGAAGCGGCCAGGGTGCGTATTCTCGCGCCTTATGTCGGCGGCGGG
>JAFEEZ010000412.1 GCA_018240825.1 Pseudomonadota bacterium
GATCCGGGCGCTCCATCCACGGTTTAACGAAACAATGGGGCCGGCGATGCCCGGCATGACGCAACTGGTTGCGGACCTCGATGCGGCGGGCGTGCCGCTTTACGCGATCACCAATTTCTCGGGCGAGTTCTGGCCGCCTTTCCGCGCGCGAGAGGCGGCGTTCTTCGCGCCGTTCCGCGATGTCGTGGTGTCGGGGGACGAGAAGCTAATGAAACCCGACGCCGCGATCTACCGCCTCGCGCTCGACCGGTTCGGGTTGCAGGCAAAAGAAACGGTGTTCGTCGACGACAACGCCGCCAACGTCGCAGGGGCGAACGCGGTCGGCATCCACTGCCTGCTGTTCACTGGGGAGCCCCAGTTGCGAGCAGACCTGCGGAGCTTGGGGTTCAACATTTAATCGTGCTCCGGCGAAGGCCGGAGCGTTGGCAGCCTGCGTCGACATCGGCCAAGGCTCCGGCCTTCGCCGGAGCACAGAATTGCTCAATTATACCCCTTCAACTCGTCCCCGATGATCCGCACGACGTGGAGCACGTTGGTCGATCCAGGCGTCTTGAACGGCACCCCGGCCATCACGATCACGCGGTCGCCGGCCTGCGCCAGATGGTGGCGCAGCACCATGCGCTTGGCCTTGGCGACCATTTCCTCGAAAGAATCCACGTCGCGCGTGTGGACGGCATAGGCGCCCCATAACAGGCCGGAACGGCGCGCCGTCTCCATCTTTGGGGTCAACACCAGGATCGGCACTGCGGGCCGCTCGCGCGCGATGCGGCGCGCGGTCGAGCCCGATGAGGTGAAGCACACGATCGCCGCGGCATCGACCGTCCTGGCGATGTTCTTGGCCGCTTCGGATAGCGCGTCGGCGGTGGTCGGGTCAGAGCGGATCACGGTGAAGTGGATACGGTCGCCGTGCATAGGGTCGCGTTCGACCGCTTCGCCGATCGCGTTCATCATCGCGACCGATTCGATCGGCCATTTGCCCGCCGCCGACTCCGCCGACAGCATGATCGCATCGGCGCCGTCATAGATAGCGGTCGCGACGTCGGAGACCTCGGCGCGTGTGGGCGAGGGGCTTTCGATCATCGATTCGAGCATCTGCGTCGCGACGACCACCGGTTTCCCTTGCCGCCGCGCGGTTTCGACGATGCGCTTTTGCAGCGGGGGGACCGTCTGCGGCGGCAGTTCGACGCCGAGGTCGCCGCGCGCGACCATCACGCCGTCGCACGCCTCGATGATTTCGTCCAACCGCTCGATCGCGGCGGGCTTTTCGATCTTCGCGAGCAACGCCGCCTTGCCGCCGATCAGTTTGCGGGCTTCGGCCAGATCCTCGGGCCGCTGGACGAACGAGAGCGCGATCCAGTCGACTCCCTGATCGACCGCAAACGCCAGGTCGCTGCGATCCTTCTCGGTCAGCGCCGCCATCGGCACGACGACGTCGGGCACGTTGAGCCCCTTGTTGTTCGACAGCAACCCGCCGACTTCGACATTGGTCACGATACGCTTGTCGTCATGCTCGAGCACGCGCAGCACCAGCTTGCCGTCGTCGAGCAACAGCCGCGCCCCCGATTCCATCGCCTCGAAAATCTCGCGATGCGGCAGCTCGACGCGGGTCGCGTCGCCCGGCGTCTTGTCGCGGTCGAGGACGAATATACTGTCGATCTTGAGTTCGACCTTGCCGTCCGCGAACTTGCCGACGCGCAGCTTGGGGCCCTGCAAGTCCGCGAGGATCGTCGTCGGCCGCCCGTATTTCTTTTCGAGAGAGCGGATCGCTTCGATCACCGCGACCTTCGACGCCTGATCGCCATGGCTCATGTTGACGCGAAACGCATCGGCCCCCGCCTCGAACAATTTGCCGATCATCTCGGGCGTGTTGCTCGCGGGACCCAGCGTCGCGAGCACGCGAACCTTGCGCGAACGCGGGGCTATGGCCTTGGTCATCTCATCCTCTCGCTTGTGCGGGTCCGGCTCTAGCCCCTATCTCGGCTCGATCAACCGTGGAGCGTATGAATGGACAAGCTCGATCAACTCGATGACGCGGTTGCGGCGCAGGCGTTCCGCCGCTTGGTCCGGCGCCTGCGTCATCGCACCGACGCGCAGAACGTAGACCTGATGGGACTCGCCGGATTCTGCCGCAATTGTCTCGGCGACTGGGTCGCGGAGGCGGCCGGGATCGACAAGGCGGCGGGGCGCGAAGCGGTGTATGGCATGCCTTATGACGAGTGGAAAAAGGCGCACCAGATCGCGGCGACGCCAGAGCAATTGCGGCGGATGGAACAAAGTGTTGCGAAGAATGCGTGACGAATCGGAAGGTGCTGGCCTAGGGAACATGCACTCCGTTCGGTTCGAGCGTAGTCGAGAACCGTGGCCCGATCGCTTGCGTGTCCCGACTTCGCTCGACCCGAACGGTCCTGAAATCAGCAAGGGACCCCAATGAGCGACATCATCGCCGCCGACCAGCTTCGCCTGTTCATCGAACGCATCGAGCGGCTGGAAGAAGAAAAGAAGGCCATCGCCGACGACATCAGGGACGTCTATGCCGAGGCCAAGTCGAACGGCTACGACACCAAGACGATGCGCGCGATCGTGCGCCTCAGGAAGATGGAAAAACACCACCGCGACGAGGCCGAGGCGTTGCTCGACACGTACAAGGCGGCGCTGGGGCTGGCCTGA
>JAFEEZ010000413.1 GCA_018240825.1 Pseudomonadota bacterium
CGAAAAAGCGTCCCGCGAGCCCATCCCAGAACGGCGAGCCGCCCGCTTCGTCGATGATCCCGCGCAATTCCGCCAGGATACGGTCGGCGAACCGTTGGCGATGCATGGCGATGAACAGATAGCGGCTGCGCGCCAGCAACATGCCCAGCCCGCCGGCGCGCTCGCCTGGATGGAGAAACAGCCCGCCAACCTCGCTCGATCCCTCCAGATCGGTCGTCAGGCTGAGCATCTCCGCGCGGAAGGTGCGGCCGAGTTCCTCGCTCTGCTGAGTCAGCGTGCCCATGCGGTACGAATAGAACGGATGACTGGTGCCCACCTGGCTGAACATCTGGCACGTGCCGCGAACTTCGCCGGTCTCGACATTCTCCAGCATCAGCACGAACACGTCGTCACCAAGTTCCTCGCTTTCGCGCCCGAACGCCGCGCTGCTTACGGCGAGGCGTTTCTTGAGCGCCCGCCGATCAGCGGGCAGGTTCGTGAATCCGCCGCCCGTCAGCTTGGCCATTTCGTAGAGATGATCGAGATCGCCGTCGCTCGCGGCGCGGATACGAAAACTCACAATCCCCCCTTTTCGGCGATTTTGAGCACCGTCAAAGCCGACAACGCCGCCCGTTCGGACAAACTGTCGACCAGCAGGAACTCGTCGGACGAATGGATCGCCCCGCCCCGTGCGCCCATCGTGTCGACCACCGGCACTCCGTACGCCGCGATATTGTTGCCATCGCACACCCCGCCCGTGCCTTTCCAGCCAATGTCGAGCCCGAGATCGGCGCCGCTCTGTTTGACCAGCGCGAATAACTTCGCCGCACCGTCGTCGATCGGCTTGGGCGGGCGGTTGAAGCTGCCGTGCAGGTCGATCCGTACGTCCCGGCCGGCGGCGACCTCCGCGATGGCCGAGTCGATTGCGGTTTGCGCGGCGGCGACCGCCTCGACTGATCGTGGCCGGAAATTGACTCGCAGAATGGCAAGGTCGGGCACGACGTTGTTCGGGCCACCTCCCTCTATCCGCGCTGGATTGACCGCTAGCCCTTCCTGCTTCGCCGCGAACAGCCGTACTGCAAGGTCCGACGCCGCGACGATCGCGTTGCGGCCGTCGTCCGGATTGCGCCCGGCGTGCGCGCTCCGGCCGCGCACGACGATCGAGAAATTGCCCGTCCCGCCGCGCGCGCCGGCCAGGGTGCCGTCGGCGAGTGCGGGCTCGTAGGTTAGAGCGGCGACCTTGTCCTTCGCCAGTTCGGCGATCAGCGCTGCGGACGAGAAGGATCCCGTCTCCTCGTCCGAATTGATCAACACGTCATAGCCGATCCGACTCGCGAGCGGCGACGCCTCCACTGTCTTGAGCGCCGCCAGCAACAGCGCAAGCCCGCCCTTCATGTCGGCAACGCCGGGGCCGTTGAGCGTGTTGGCGTCGAGAAAACGCAGGGCCTGAAACGCGTGGTCGAGCGGATAGACCGTATCCATGTGCCCGGTGAACAGCATGCGCGTCTCGGCGTCGGGTCGAACCCGGAGGACAAGGTGGCGGCCATGGTCGACCGCGCCCAGATTGCCGTCGACCGAGACACTTTCGACAGGCGCCGGGTCGACCAGCGACACGCCGCCGGGCAGGACCGAAAAAGCGTCGGCCAGCGTGCTCGCCATCGCCTTCAGTCCATCGAGATTGCGCGTCCCGCTGTTGATCGCCGCCCAGGCGCGCGTGTGATCGAGCATCGGTTCGGCGCCGACTTGATCGAGCAGCGCGGAAGCGGCGGGAATTGTCGTCATTGCCGCCGTCTAGGCGTGTCAGCGCGCGGGGTGAACCCCGCGAACCGGCGATCAGTGCGAATTGAGCTTGCTGTCCGAATTGGACCCGACGCCCAGCGCCCTGCGGCCGGCAGCGAACGGATTGCCCGCGCCGTAGCTTCGGGTGGAGCTCGGCCGCGTCCCGCCGGAGCAGACGAACTGCCGCGCGGAATCGTCAAGCGATCCACCGCCGACATCGCGCCACTTCCCCGACCCGACATCGTCCGCGAGCACTGTTAACGAGGCATTGTAGCCGGTCAGATGGAGAAAGCGGTAGCGCGGCGCCGAGCAATCGAACTCCAGCACCAGTTCGCGCGACGCAGTGCCGTCGGTGTCATCGGTCGAATGCACGCTCCACGCCGTTGCGCGGCGCAAGGACGAGCCGGTGTTCACGATGCTGTCGCGATCGATGAAATATGCGGTCGTCTGCGATTCCGATGTCGCGACCAGGAACCAATTTTTGGCGGAAGCCGGCATCGACCAAAGCATCGCCCCCGCCAGCACAACCCACTTCAACATACGCACTCCCCTTACGTTGGCGACTCACCGTGCAAAGCCGCCGCGGCTTTGGCAAGCGTCAGCCGCGCCCCAGATGCGCCGAAAATGCCGCGATCACGTCCTCGTAGAGCTTGCGCTTGAACGGCACGATCAGCTTGGGCAACTGCTGCGGATCGACCCAGCGCCATGACATGAACTCCGGGTGCGCGGTCGCCAGATTGATGTCGGTGTCCTCGCCCAGAAAACTGTAGAGGAACCATTTCTGCCGCTGCCCGCGCCATCTGCCCTTCCACACTTTGCCGATGAGATCGTCGGGCAGGTCGTAGAAGAATTCGCCTGGCGCCTCGGCGATCAATTCGACCTTGTCGGGAGCGACCCCGATCTCCTCGCCCAGTTCACGAAGCGCGGCATCCGCGGCATTCTCGCCCGGATCGATCCCACCCTGGGGCATCTGCCATGCCTCCATCGTCGTATCGAGCCGCTGACCGGCAAACGCCCGACCTTCATGGTTGAGCAACATGACGCCAGCGCACGGGCGATACGGCAGGGCGCGTTTGTCGGTCATTCCGCCGGCTACTCGGCGACTTGGGCCATGACGCGGTCGCCCTCGGCTTCGACAATGACGTCCTTCAGCGCCGCGAGCGCGGCCGCGACATCCCCGACACTCGACGGGATCGCCTTACGCAAGGTGATGAAGCCGTGGATATTGCCTTTGGCCTCGCGAAAGACGACGGGCACGCCGGCTATCGCAAGCGCAGCGGCATAGGCGCGGCCCTGATCGCGGATCGGGTCCAGGCTGGCCGTGACGACGACCGCCGGCGGCATCCCCCCAAGGTCGCCGAGCAGCGGTGAAGTGCGGACATGTTCGTTCTCCGCCCGATAGGCGGCCATGAACCAATCCATGCTGTCCCTGGTCAGCAGGAAACCGTCGGCGAACTGGCTATAGGACGGGTATTCACGGCTCGAATCCGTCGCGGGATAGAATGGCGCATGTGCGATCACCGGCACAGGCGCGGGGCTGTCGCGAAGCGCCGCAGCGGTTACGATTGTCAGGTTACCGCCTGCGCTGTCGCCGGCGAGGATGAGTGAGGTGACCGACCGGCCGATATCGGCCGGGCTGCGCGCGACCCAGCGCGCCGCCGCCTCGCAATCGTCAGGTGCGGCGGGCCAAGGGAATTCGGGGGCGAGCCGGTAATCGACCGCGATCACCGGCAGGTCGAGCACCCGCGCCATCTCCGCGGTGAAGCTGGCATGCGTGTCGAGGTCGCCGATCACGAACCCGCCGCCATGGAAGAATATGACGGCGGGGCCGGGTTCGCGGCCGGCGCGCGGATCGAACAGGCGCGCGGGGATGTCGCCCGCTGGTCCGGGAATGGCGAGTTCGAGCATCGTGCCGAGTTCGCCGACGGGCGGGTCGGCGACGTCCTTCATCATCGTGTACAGCGCGCGCGCAGACGGCGCGTCGACTTCATGCATCTTCGGTCCCGGCATCGCCGCGAGGTAGTCGAGAAACTGGCGGGCGTCGGGGCGGACGAAGGGGTCGATCATGTTCTATCCTCTCGCAAATCGAGTTCGTGAATAAAACCGATGATCGCGGTCGTCCATCATCGGACTAGGACAGTTCTGGCTCGCGTCGGTGCGATCCTTACTGGGTCGGGGCTCCGCCGCGAATGGCAAAGAACGGTTTTCACATGCCCTTAATCGAACTAGGTTGGTCGCCAGGGGCTCCGCGCATAGAGAAGCCCGACATGACGCAGGAACAGTGCTGACATGGCGACCGCCGCCCACGAAGTGACGCCCGCAGAGGCGCCCGCCCATCCGTCCGCAGAATCGATTGTCGTGCGCTTCGCCGGAGACTCCGGCGACGGGATGCAGTTGACGGGCGGGCAGTTTACGCTGTCGACCGCGCTTGCGGGCAACGATCTCGCGACCTTCCCCGATTTCCCGGCGGAAATCCGTGCGCCATTGGGGACGCTGTTTGGCGTCTCCGCCTTCCAGATCAATTTCGGCTCGACCGCGATCGAGACGGCGGGCGACGAGCTCGACGTGCTGGTCGCGATGAACCCGGCGGCGCTCAAGACCAATGTCGATGCGCTCAAGCTGGGCGGACTGATTATCGCCGACAGCGGTGAGTTCACCGACCGCAATCTGGCAAAGGCGAAATACGACGCCAACCCGATCGAGGACGGCAGCCTGGCGAAG
>JAFEEZ010000414.1 GCA_018240825.1 Pseudomonadota bacterium
GCAGGCTTTCGCGCTCGGCGGCGGTCGGCGTCGCGGTGGGGTCGGGGCGGAACGCTTCGGGTGCGCGGTCCGTCCCGGCGGGTTCCGCGTCGAGCGCCAGATCGGGCGCGTCGTGCCCCTCGATCGCCGGGAAGAAGCGGTCGAGCAGCCCGGCCTTGAGCGCGCCGACGACAGCGGCGGCACCGACCCCGACGATTGTCGCGGCGCCGATCGCGAGGTTGCGGGTGCGGTGGTCGGTCTTGAAGCGGCCGTGGCTGTCGCGGCGCTGGTTGGGATTGGACATGACGAGTCTCCGGGTTGGGATGCGGTGCGGATTCAACGGTCGGTCGCGCCCACCGTTCCCGCCCCGCGGCGCTAAGGTCACATGGGTCACACTGACAGCGTCGAATTTTTGCATGGGGCATCGTTCGCGCCGGGGTGTCGAATGCGGTGTGGGGATTGGCGAGTGGGCGCGGGGCGGGACGAGCCGCTAGCCGCGAAATGCGCCAGCCAGCCGCGAGTGGCGTCGGGCTGGCCGCGATCGGGCTTCGCGCGGGAGCGGGTGCGGGCGTGGATGGGGCGGCCGGGATCGAGCGCGGTCCGGGTGCGGGCGGACGGGCGGGCGGGGCTGGGCATCGGGCGATCCTCTAGCGCTGGGCGAAGAGGAAATTCAGATATGCCGGGACGGGGGCTGTAGGAAAGCCCGGCGATCGAGGTCCTGAATCATGCCACCGTAATCCGGACGCGGCTTTGCCCCCGACGTGATCGCGAAGTTCCGCGAAGGCGGACCGGGCTGGCAGGCGCGGATGAACGAGGCGCTGCGCAAGGCGGTGGGGTTGTAAGGCGGCGATCGCAGTTTAGCGCATTTGGTAAACTGTCACCGTTATCCACCGTAATCCAATAAACTGTCACCGTAATCCAACGTAATCCCCGTAATCCAAACTGTCACCGTAATCCGTCACCGTAATCCGTCACCGTAATCCGTAATCCCCCACCGTAATCCCCGGGCCGGTGCGATATAGTGAGGACGTGCTATTCTGCATTCAATAAAATAGCTATCTCATCGAATTTGGCGAGTATTGCTGCTCTGCGTTCTGCCGTAATTGGCGCGTCGACAAAGGATAGCCCGTTTATCCCCTTGACGCAGGTTAGCGGAGCGTGCGGATAAGCGTCGGCTGAACGTCAATAATCATCCGCTTGTCCGCCCGCTCTTGGGCGATCTCATATTCAAATTCGATCAGCGTAATGGCAGCCGCTATCCGCGTGGCGGCGACTGCGTGCTTGCACTTCATATTGACCCGGCTGAGCTTGCGGAAGCGCGGCTTGTGCGCGTTTGGCCGCCGCCCGGCGACTTTCTTGAAGTCACCGTCGTCGCTAATCAGGATCGCTTCCAAATCCTGCGACGTTTTGGCGACAATCGGGTCCGGCGTGTCGGTCGGCAACACGTCCCGCAAGCGCGTTACCGCGTGACCGCGCTCCTCTAGGAATCGGCAAACACTCTCGGCGACGCAATGGTCGGCGAGAAAATGCAGCTTCCGCTGCTCGGTCAGGCGGCAACCTTCATGCGGTTGCGCACCGTCGATATGTCGATCGGCGTCAGGCCGGGATATTCGGCGACGATTCCCGCGTCGTCATACCCGGCGTCGATGAAGCTCTCGATCGCCGCGACCGGGATGCGCGTGCCCGCCATAACAGGCGCGTTACGCGCGACATACTTGTGCCGCTCGATTACGCCGATCTGGTCGTTATCGCGCTTGCGCAGTGCCTGGGCGCGCTCCGCCACGTCCTTTGCGATCTCGGGCAGCGGCAGCTCGTGGAATGAGTATTGCCCGTCCGTGACGTTCACCGGATGACCGTGCTCGTCAAAGATCACGATCTTGCGGTTGGCGACGGTCACCCGGATTTCCGACCACGGGCGCGCCGCTTGCGCCTTCAGAATATCGTGCGCCGCCTTCAGCTCCGAATAAGGGACGCGATACTTGTCCGCCAGCACCGCCAGAACGCGCAGCCCGACCAGATCATTGAACGAATAGACGCGACTGTAGGGACTGCCACGATCCGCCTCGTCCGCGATTTCGGGCGAAAAGAAGCCCGCCCGATCCCAACGCGCCAGCCGGTTCTTGGACACACGCGTCACACGTGCCGCATGGTCAATGCTAAAGGCGCGCAGGACGACCGTATCGTCGCTCACTGACTGGCTACCCCCTCGCATTACCTTCTTCGACAACGTATATTCCTTCGTGAGAAACGTGCAACACCGGCACTATGGAGCGCGCCAATGGCTACCATGCTAACGCTGAATGAAGCCTTGCGGACGCACCGCTTGGACGACTTTATCGCCCAAGCGGAAGCCGAAGGCGTCGCGGCGGCCGACGCGGAAGCGTTCGACCGGTTGTTCGGGAAAGTGGTCAGAGTGCCCCTACCAGAAGGTCAAACATCCCGTTCACGCGCTCGCGGTGGTTCGCGCGGAAAGTAAACTCCGCCAGATAGCGCCGCATGTATTTCGGGCTGATCGCAACGTGCGTCGAGCGAACCGACGCCTTGAACAGCCGCCAGAACCCTTCGACCGAATTGACGTGGTGCGTCACGCCGGTCCGGTAGTCATAATGAGCATATTCCTTCACGCCATGCTTGACGGTGCCATGCTCATAACCGTCGCCAGTCAGTAAGCCGTAGGACATGAGTTCGTCGGTCGAGACGATCGAACCCGGCGCAACCTTGTCGAGCACTACGCTTCGGAGCGTGTCTTTGCGGACGTTAGGGACGACTTCCGCCGCCATGCGCCCGCCACGTTCAACCAGCCCCATCACGATCGTCTTGTTCGGCGCGCCACGGCCACGCTTGCCGCCCGACGTGCGACCGCCGACATAGGCTTCGTCCAGTTCAACATGACCGGCCAGCAGCGCGTCGAAATTGTCCGCCTTCATCGCCAGCTCGCGGATTTGCTGCCCCATCCGCCAAGCCGTCTTATACGTCACCCCGAGTTGACGTTGCAGTTCCTTGCCCGAAACGCCGTGCCGCGTCGTGCAGAATAGATACATCGCATAGAACCACGAAACGAGCGGCGTCCGGGTATCGTGCAGGATCGTGCCCGCTGTCGGCGCGACATGGTGGCCGCAAGCCGAGCACGAATAGACCCGACGCTCGCGCAGCTTATGGAAGGTCGCACCGATCACGCCGCACTTGGGGCAATCGAACCGCGTTCCGCCGAAACGAACGTCCATGATATGCGAGAGGCACGCATCTTCGTCCGGGAAACGCTGGAAAAATTCGCGAACCGAAAACTCGGGGCTGGCGGAAGGACTACGTTTCGTCATGCGCTCTAACTAGCGCAGTCGGATACCTGCGTCAAGGGGATAAACAGGAAGGATAGAGCCAGCCGATCAAGTCCGCGCTCTACATCCGCATTAGACCTACTTTCTGTAAATAGGCCTAAGAAACGTTGCCAAGCGGACAAGGGAATGCCAGCCAACTTGTCGTCGAATAGCTCTGAAATGTAGCTCACCATAACTCCGGCTCGAGCTAGTCTACCAAAGTTTCCACTGTCCGACGCTGGCCTATCAGCAATGGCATCACTTTTTGAAGGGTAAGGATGATCGACAGAGGACAGGGTGATAGTACGATCGCCCGACGTATCTCTTATGTGTTGCCAATACCAATTACGATATTCTGCAGCTTGCCGGGCGCCGATCACAAACGGCGAGAAGACCTGTGGCGATCCGGATATCACATTATCGAGAGCCCAAGGCACGACAACGAGCAAATCCGCAGGTGCGCATACGGCTGGCGTGACCTTATAGCGGAAGCTTGGCTCCCGCTCTTTGGCTAGTACATACCAGCCCTTGAGTTCAATGCCGAGTATGATCCTAGGTTCTACATTCGGTGCTGACGATCGCAGCACCACATCGGGAAACGTCTGCGGCTGGCGCTCGAAGCTGTAAAGGGAATATCTTTGGTCGGGGTCCCAAACACTTCTCAGCCGATTAAGCGAAGAAATAACTTGTTCTTCGATCGTCGCTCCCAATGATGAGTTAAAGGCGAAGAGATCCGTTGCCAAAACGCCGGAAATTACAAGCTCTGACTCAAACCGAGAAGGGAGTGTGTAGATAGCTTTCTGAACCGCGCCAAAGTTCAATGTGTTCCCAATTATCAGCCGGGGTAACAGGGACTGGCTGGGGCGGTGCAGAGCTGGCCACTAGGCCCGTTTCCTTTCGTTCGTTTCTTCAGAGAGTCGACAGAGTGCGGCTTTGAAATAGGAGTCATTTACTTCGGCCGCATGGGCCAAACGGCCCAAGCGCAGCGCCGCAATCGTGCCTGAGCACAGCCCGCCAAAAGGCTCCCAGACCACGTCGTCTATCGAGGTGCAGGCGGCTATTTGCCTCTTGAGCAATTCGATCGGCTTTTGATTCGCATGGAGATACGCGCTGCCGACCTTTATCCGTTCGCCGTTGTGAACTGGAGGTTCATCCCAGACATTCGTTCTCCCGTGCTCATGGTTCCACAGCGCACGTAGATCATTCCAAATATCTGCCTTAATCGGCGTTTTACCATCAATTGAGAAATACGGACGATTGGTTGGTTTGCCGTTCAGCGAACACCAAGCAGCCATCGCTTCCACCGCTTCTCCAGGAGGGAAATACCACATGTCGCATTGCGTCAGGTATTTTCGCGTTGCTGCATTTGCCGTGCCGGTGGCCGCATTGCTTTGAGATAAAGGCAGGCCGGAACGCTGCCATTCTTCTCGAAGCCACTGTTTGGCAGGCACAACTTCGCCCTTTGCATTTTCGAGCATTAGGCGTCGTGTATACCGAACCGCAATTTCGGTGACCACGGGCACATCACGAATGGTTTTAGAATTCACGTTTCCAGCAATGTGAGCGATGCCTTTGTTCCAAATAACCGTCTCCTCATATTGCCAGCCGTGCAGCGTAAGGGCGGCGTGCGAATTGGCCCATCCGATCTCTGAGTTCCAGAACCATAACGTTGTGTTTGGTTTGGCTGCGCGTGCCCACGCGGCGGCGTGAGGAGCATACCATTCCGCTAAGCCATCGGGACTTTTAGGTTCGCCGGGAAACTTGCCCAGTCCGTAGGGTCCGTCCGAAATGATACAGGAGGGTGGCAGCCAGTCCTGATAGGCTTCGAGAGCATCGCCGTTATACAACGATGCTCGCCCAAGCCTCGCAGTTTTCTTGGCGACCTCTTTCTCCAGACGCCGCAAGCCAGTGAGAATGGCCGTCATACAAATGCTTCCCCTCTAGACACTTAGAATCGACGCGAAGCGCACCGTCAAGGTTACTCCGCCGCCTCAACCTCCCGCGCCGCCTCGGCTTTCTCCCCCGTCACCCACAATAACGGCGCCAGATACCGCCCGGTAAAGCTCCGCGGTTCCTTCCACATCCTCCGGCCCTTCGACTACGCCGCCGCTTCCGCGTCGGCTTCGCTCAGGACAGGCTCGTCTCCGTGCTGCTTCCGCAACAGCGGTTTCAGATACCGGCCAGTGAAGCTCTTCGGCTCTTCGGCCACCGCTTCGGGGACGCCCACCGCGACGATCTCGCCGCCTTTGACGCCTCCCTCTGGGCCAAGGTCGATCACCCAGTCGGCGGTCTTGATGACGTCGAGGTTGTGCTCGATCACCACCACCGTATTGCCCTGTTCGACCAGCGCATGGAGCACTTCGAGCAGTTTGCGGACATCCTCGAAGTGGAGCCCGGTGGTGGGCTCGTCGAGGATGTAGAGCGTCTGGCCGGTTGCCCTTCGTGACAATTCCTTGGCCAGCTTGACGCGCTGCGCCTCGCCGCCCGACAAAGTCGTCGCCTGTTGCCCGACCTTGACGTAGCCGAGGCCCACCTCGACCAGCATCGCCATCTTGTCGCGGATGCCGGGAACGGCCTTGAAGAACTCGGCGGCGTCCTCGACCGTCATGTCGAGCACGTCGGCGATCGAGTGGCCCTTGAACTTCACCTCCAGCGTCTCGCGGTTGTAGCGCGCGCCGTGGCACACGTCGCACGTGACGTAGACGTCGGGGAGGAAGTGCATCTCGATCTTGAGCACGCCGTCGCCCTGACACGCCTCGCACCGGCCGCCCTTGACGTTGAAGCTGAACCGGCCGGGCTTATAGCCGCGCGCCTGGCTTTCGGGGAGGCCGGCGAACCAGTCGCGGATCTGGGTGAAGGCGCCGGTATAGGTGGCGGGGTTCGACCGGGGCGTGCGGCCGATCGGCGACTGGTCGATGTCGATGACCTTGTCGAGATGCTGGAGCCCGGTGATCTTGTCGTATTTGCCGGCGAGGATGCGCGCGCCATTGAGCTGCCGCGCGGCGGCGGCGTAGAGCGTGTCGATCGTGAGACTCGACTTGCCGCTGCCCGACACGCCGGTGATGCAGGTGAAGGTGCCGAGCGGGATGCTGGCGGTCACGTCGCGCAGGTTGTTGGCGGTGGCGCCGGTGATGGTGAGCTTCTTGCCGGTGCCGCTGCGGCGGATGAGCGGGACGGGGACCGCCCGCGTGCCGTTGAGGTAATCGGCGGTGATGCTGGCCTTGGACCTGAGCACCTGATCGAGCGTGCCGTGCGCGACGATCTCGCCGCCATGCACGCCCGCGCCGGGGCCCATGTCGATGACGTAATCGGCGGTGCGGATCGCGTCCTCGTCATGCTCGACCACCAGCACGGTGTTGCCGAGGTCGCGCAGCCGGCGGAGCGTCGCGAGCAGCATGTCGTTGTCGCGCTGGTGGAGGCCGATCGAGGGCTCGTCGAGGACGTAGAGCACGCCCGACAGGCCAGAGCCAATCTGGCTGGCGAGGCGGATACGCTGGCTCTCGCCGCCGGAGAGCGTGCCGGACGTGCGGTCGAGGTTGAGGTAATCGAGGCCGACATTGTTCAAGAAGCCGAGCCGTTCGAGGATTTCCTTGAGGATGCGCCCGGCGATCTCGTTCTGCTGTGCGTTGAGGTGTTTGGGGAGGTCCTGGAACCAGGCGAGCGCGTCGACCACCGACAGCCGCGTCGCGTGGCTGATATCCTGCATCGCGACCTTGACCGCGAGCGCCTCGGGCTTGAGGCGCGCGCCGTGGCAGACCTCGCAGGGTTGCGAGCTTTGGTATTTGCTCAGCTCCTCGCGCATCCACGCGCTTTCGGTCTGGAGCAGGCGGCGGTTGAGGTTGCCGATCACGCCCTCGAAGGGTTTGCGCACATCATACGACTTGCGGCCGTCGACGAAGGTGAGCGTGACGGGGCGGCCCTTCGTCCCGTAGAGGATGACGTCGCGAATATCCTGCGGCACGTCCTCCCACTTCGTGTCGAGGCTGAAGCCGAATTCGCGCGCGAGGCTGCCGAGCACCTGCAGGTAATATGGGCTGGGCGGGTTGGATTTGGCCCAGGGGACGATCGCGCCCTTCTTGATCGTGAGGTCGTGGTTGGGGACGACGAGGTCCTCGTCGAAGATCATCTTTTCGCCGAGGCCGTCGCACGCCGGGCACGCGCCCTGCGGGGCGTTGAAGCTGAACAGGCGGGGCTCGATTTCGGCGATGGTGAAACCCGAGACGGGACAGGCGAACTTTTCGGAGAAAACGATGCGGTTTTCCGGCAGGCCTGCTCCCTTGAGGTTCCCCCCCTCCGTTCGTCCCCGGACTTGATCCGGGGTTGTCGAAGCACGTGTGGCGAGGGACTCGCCTGGATCACGCCCTTCGACAAGCTCAGGGCGAACGGCGGTAAGTTGTTCAACCGTCGTATCCACCAGATCCACATAGGCCAGCCCCTCGGCGAGCTTGAGCGCGGTCTCGAAACTGTCGGCGAGGCGGGTGGCGATGTCCGGCCCGACCACGAGCCGGTCGACCACCACCTCGATGTCGTGCTTGTACTTCTTGTCGAGCGCGGGGGCCTCGTCGATCTCGTAGAGCTCGCCGTCGATGCGGACGCGGGTGAAGCCCGCCTTCTGCCACTCGGCGAGTTCCTTGCGATACTCGCCCTTGCGCCCGCGCACGACCGGCGCGAGCAGGTAGAGCCGCGTGCCCTGGGGCAAGGCCATCACGCGGTCGACCATCTGGCTGACGGTTTGGGCCGCGATCGGCAGGCCGGTCGCGGGCGAATAGGGGATGCCGACGCGCGCCCATAACAGGCGCATGTAATCGTAGATTTCGGTGACGGTCGCGACGGTCGAGCGCGGGTTGCGGCTGGTGGTCTTCTGCTCGATCGAGATGGCGGGGGACAGGCCGTCGATATGATCGACGTCGGGCTTCTGCATCAGTTCGAGGAACTGGCGCGCATAGGCCGACAGCGATTCGACGTAGCGCCGCTGGCCCTCGGCATAGATGGTGTCGAACGCGAGGCTCGATTTGCCCGACCCCGACAGCCCGGTAATCACCGTCAGCGTGTCGCGCGGAATGTCGATATCGACATGCTTCAGGTTGTGCTCGCGCGCGCCGCGGACGGAAATGGTGGTCAGGGCCATGAATGGATTGTTCCAGATTTGTTCTTGATCCGCAAGCCGGAGCGCGGCATGTTTCCAACATGGGAAGCGCCGCCTCGCGCCACAAGCGGCCTTGCGCGCGCAAGAGGGATCGGCATGGTGGCGGGCATGGACGGGACGTTCGGATTCTACGAGTTCTTCGCCGGCGGCGGCATGGCGCGCGCCGGGCTGGGGGACGAGTGGACGTGCCTGTTCGCCAATGATTTCGATCCCAGGAAGGCCGCCGCTTACGCGCGAAACTGGGGCGACGCGGCGTTGCATGTGGGGGATGTCGGGCTGGTCCGGCCGGACCAGTTGCCGGGACGGGCGGATCTGGTCTGGGCGTCGTTCCCCTGTCAGGACTTGTCGCTGGCGGGAGCGGGGGCCGGCCTGGCCGGCGAGCGGTCGGGGTCGTTCTGGCCGTTCTGGCGCTTGATGCAATCGCTTGACCGTGAGGGACGAAAGCCGCGCGCGATCGTCCTGGAGAACGTCTGCGGTCTGCTGACCTCACATGATGGGGCCGATTTCGCGGCGCTGTGCCATGCGGTCGGAGAGGCGGGTTACTGGTTCGGCGCGCTCGTCGTCGATGCGCAATTGTTCTTGCCGCAGTCGCGTCCGCGTCTGTTCGTGGTCGCGGTCGACCTCGACCAGCCGATCGCCGACCGCGTGCTTTCGCCTTACGCAATGGATCGCTGGCATCCGGAAAGGCTGCGTCAAGCGCAGGCGGCGCTGCCAGAACATCTGCGGCGCAATTGGCTGTGGCTGGCGCCGCCAGCCCCGCCAGTGCACAACCTGCGTCTTGCCGACGTTGTCGAAGATGATCCGGCCGATGTGACGTGGCACGACGAGGCCGCCACCCGCCGGCTTCTGGCCATGATGAGCCCGATAAATCGCGCAAAGGTGGATTTGGTCGCGACGAACGGCGGTCGCGCGGTGGGCGCAGTGTACAAGCGCACGCGCATCGAGAATGGCGTGAAGGTTCAACGCGCCGAGGTGCGTTTCGACGTCGCCGGTTGCCTCCGGACGCCGGCGGGCGGATCGAGTCGGCAACTGATCGTGTCTGTGGAGGAAGGCGTGGTGCGGTCGCGGCTAATCTCTGCTCGCGAGACGGCGCGGCTGATGGGACTGCCCGAGGAATACGAGCTGCCGTCGAACTATAACGAGGCCTACCACTTGACCGGCGATGGTGTCGCCGTCCCGGTGGTGCAGTGGATCGCCGACAAGCTATTACGACCGAGCTTGATGCTTGATCGTTCGCGACGTTCGATCGCTTGACACTGATCGCCGATCTGGACGCGCTCGCGCGCCAGCACAAGATGCTGGGCAAAGGATTTCTGGGACTCGCACTGATCATCACAGATCAGGCGAAGGTCCGATTGCCACTCGACCCGGATAAGATGATGACGGAAGGTGGAGGTCAGGTGAAAGGGGCGAGCGGCGCACGCGTTCAAGCCATTCTCGCGGAGGCCGGCATTGATCGACGGCTGTCGTCCGAAGGCGGCCGAACATCGCGTGGCACGCCTGCAAAGATGCGCGCTTACGTCGCATTCCTCAACGAGCGCGCGACGAACGTCGATCTCGACGAAGTGCACGGATACTGGATCGATCGTGTTCGCGACTTCTTCGCCGGCAAACCGTTCATCCTCGACCTGGATCCCGCCGTGGGCGTAACCGGCTCGTTGCGCGGACTGATCGCGAAGGTAAGGGCGCGAGAAAGCGAGACTCCCGGCGTCACGTTGACCGGCACCGTGATACAGCACCTGATCGGCGCAAAGCTGGAGATCGCGCTCAATGTCGAGGCCGGATCAATTGCTCGACACGGCGCCAGCGTAAATGACGCCAGCGGGCGCGGCGGCGATCTCGAACTCGAAGATACGGTGATTCACATCACGACGATGCCGGGTCAGCTGTTGATAGAAAAATGTGCGGCGAACATCAAAGCCGGGCTGCGTCCGATGGTCATCACGGGTCGGGAACGGACAAAAACCGCGCAGGACATAATCGCCGATCATGGATTGGCGGACCGCGTGGACGTTCTGGATTACGAGCAGTTCCTTACGACCAACATCTTCGAGCTCGGCCGCTTTGCGCCAAAGGGACGGCGCGACGCGTTCGGTCGTATCATAGATCGTTACAACGAGATTATTGATCGTGTCGAAAGCGATCCCGGCCTCAAGATCGAAATCAAGGGCTGACCCGGCATTAACGCGGTCGCAGACGATGGCGCGGGTCAAATCCCGCGACACCCAGCCGGAGCGCATCGTCCGCCGCGTTCTGACGCAACTCGGCTATCGCTATCGGCTGCATCGCAGCGATATTCCCGGCAAACCGGACATCGCCTTTATCGGTCGCCGCAAGGCCATCTTCGTTCATGGCTGTTTCTGGCACGGCCATGACTGCAAGCGCGGCGCGCGTGCGCCGAAGGACAACGCCGCCTACTGGTCGGCGAAGATCGCGCGCAATCGGGAGCGGGATCGCGATACGCTCACTGCGCTGACCGCGCTGGGGTGGCGATCGCTCATCGTGTGGGAATGCGAGTTGCGCGCGGTGGATCGGCTGGCGGGGCGGCTGGCCGATTGCCTGGGCGATTGACTCGGTCCCGCGATCCGTCACGATGCTGACCGGGCGCATGCGCGGGACGACCGCGCCGGCTACGGCGGCCGAACGCGGGCGACACACGGGGTTCATGTCGGATGAGCAACGATCCGCGCCGATCGCAAACGGTTTTTGGGGATGAAGGATGCGCGAGCGTAAGCGGGGGTTGGCGGGATCGACGGCGATTGCGGCGTTGCTGGCGCTGGCGGGGACGAATGTGGCGGCCGCCCATGCCGCGCCGCCCGCCGCGAAAAAGGCGGTGACGAAAAAGACCGCGAAGAAGCCCGTGAAGAAAGCCGCCGGAAAGGCGCCGCGGAAGCCCGCGGTCAAGACGGTGATCGTCTATGTCCCGGCACCGCCCGCGCCGCCGGTCTATGTCGCCGCGCCGCCTGCGCAGCCCGCGTCGCCGCCCGCCGCCTACGACGTGTCGCTCTATCGCTATATCGACGATGCCGATGCGCTGCTCGATACGGTCGGCGCGTCGCCGCCCGATTACGCGTTTCGGTTCGACGGGATCGATTGCTGGGCGTGGGCGCTGAGCGGCGGCGACATGGTGCTCGCCGAGCCGGTCGGCGACCATTATCGTTTCTACGCGTTCGGCCCGGGGGACCTCTACCCGTTTTTCATCGGCGATCGGGACTATTCCTACGGGTTCGCGGAGCGTGCAGCGCTGGCGGCGGTCTATGACGGCGACGCGCGGCTGGTGCAGTGGAGCGGCTCCGACATGATAATCCGCGATGCGGTGTTCCTGTCGGAACGCGGGCGCATGATGAAGCTGGCGGCCGCGCGGCGGACGCAGGTGAACGCGTCCGACTGGGCCAGCGCCCTGTTTTATTTCGGCGATATCGAGCTGCGGTTCGGCGACTGGCGCAGCCAGCCCGGCTGGTCGCGATATCGCTCCGGGCCGGGCTATCGCCGTCATCGCGACTGGCGCGATCGTCTGGACGGCGAAACGGCGCGCCGCCGCGATCGCGCCGACCGCTTCGATCAATGGCGGCGCGACGGCTATCGCGGAACGCCGCCGCAGAACAATGGCGGCTGGAATACGACACCCGGGCGCAATCCGGGCGAATGGAACGGATCGAGGCCGCGCCCCGGCGGCTGGAACGGCCGCCCGAACGCGCCGAACGGCAATCCGGGCGTCGTTCCGCCGCCGCCGCCGCGCGACGACGGCCGGCCGGGCGGGGCGGGGCGCTGGCCGGGGCGTGGCGCAAATCCGCCGGTCGCGACTCAGCCCGGAACGCCAACGCCGCCGCCGGGGCGCGCCGGGGCGGACGGCGGTTGGCGCCGCAATGGCGGCCC
>JAFEEZ010000415.1 GCA_018240825.1 Pseudomonadota bacterium
AACCAGGATCGTTTCGGTCACGGCAATCCTTTCCGGCGCCCTTCGGTTGTGGCGCATATGCTCGCGTCCGTATATCGCGAATTGCGATGAATACCATGCACACCGACGGCACCGTTTCCATCCGGGTCAATGGCGAGCACCGCCGTGTCGCCGCGGGCCTGTCGATCGCGCAGCTCGCGGAGGAGATCGGGCTGATGCCCGAAAAGGTCGCGGTCGAACGCAATCTGGAGATCGTGCCGCGGTCGACGCTGGCGCAGGTCATGATCGAGGACGGCGACGAGATCGAAATCGTCCATTTCGTCGGCGGCGGATAGGACGATGGACGGCGGCGACATTGCGTTGATCGTGGTCGGCGTCGTGGGGACGATTACGATCGTGTGGGCGGGGTTTCTACTCGATCGGCGATCGCAGCGCATCGCGTCGGCTAAGTGGATGCGCGCCTGGACCGTTCTTAATCGTGTGCGGCGCGAGCTGTTCGACCGCCTCCACGGGCCGCTTCGCCTTCAGGATCAGCGCGGCGATGCGCAGCCGCGCAAACGCAAGCGCAAGCCCGCGACATCGCGCGTCAAACGCTCTAGGAAGCAGACGCGCTAATTCCCGATCGACCCAGAGGCTCATCCATGAACATTGCCGCCCCCGTCATTACCAACGACAGCTGGACCGTGGCAGGCAGGATATTCCGCTCGCGCCTGATCGTCGGCACGGGCAAGTATAAGGACTTCGCCCAGAACGCCGCGGCGGTCGAGGCGTCGGGGGCGGAGATCGTCACCGTCGCGGTGCGGCGCGTCAACGTCAGCGACCCCAAAGTGCCGATGCTGACCGATTTCATCGATCCCGGGAAGATCACCTATTTGCCCAACACCGCGGGCTGTTTCGACGCCGACAGCGCGGTGCGCACGCTGCGCCTCGCGCGCGAGGCGGGCGGTTGGGACCTCGTCAAGCTCGAGGTGCTGGGCGAGGCGCGGACGCTCTATCCCGACATGCGGGAAACGCTCAAGGCCACGGAAATCCTGGTCAGGGAAGGGTTCAAACCGATGGTCTATTGCGTCGACGATCCGATCGCGGCGAAGCAACTGGAAGAGGCGGGGGCGGTCGCGATCATGCCGCTCGGCGCGCCGATCGGATCGGGGCTCGGCATCCAGAACCGGGTGACGATCCGGCTGATCGTCGAAGGGGCGAAAGTGCCGGTGCTGGTCGACGCCGGGGTCGGCACCGCCTCGGACGCCGCGGTCGCGATGGAGCTTGGCTGCGACGGCGTTTTGATGAACACCGCGATCGCCGAGGCGAAGAATCCTGTCGCGATGGCGCGCGCGATGAAACTCGCGGTCGAAAGCGGGCGTTTGGCTTATCTCGCGGGACGGATGGGGCAGCGGCGCTACGCCGATCCGTCGAGCCCGCTTGCCGGACTGATCTGAAGGGGGGCGCATGCGTTCGTGGATTTTGGCCGGCGCGACGTTACTGGCGGCGTGCAATGCTGCGCCCAGCGTCGATAACCAGCAAGCGCTGGTCAACGAGAGCGAAAACGCCAGGGCCCAGGCGCCGCAGGCGGTCGAGTTGAAGGCCCCCGACGGCGTCACCGTCTACGGCGCCTATTATCCGGCGATCGCGCCGCGGGCGCTTATCCTGCTGTTTCACCAGGCGGGGTCGTCGAGCGCCGAATATGCCGATATCGCGCCCAGACTCCAGCGCGAGGGGTTCGCCTCCCTGGCGATCGACCAGCGTGTGGGCGGCGATCTCTATGGCGCCAACCGGACGATGGCGGGCTATCGCGGCAAAACCGACTATCTCGGCGCGCTGCCCGACCTCGAAGCCGCGCTCGCCTGGGGGAAGGCCAGGGGTTTGCCGATTGTCCTGTGGGGATCGAGCTATTCGGCGAGCCTTGTCTTCCTGCTCGCCAATGCGGCCGACGCCAAGGGCAGCGTCAGGGCCGTCGTGGCGTTTTCGCCGGGGGAATATTTCAACGACAAGAAGATGGTCGAGGCCGCTGCGGCCAAGGTGACCGTGCCGGTCTTCGTCACCTCGGCCAGCACGATGGAGGAGGAGGCCGAGGCCAAGGCGATAATCTCGGCGACGCCGAGCACCGACCGCCAGCAATACGTTCCCCGCACCGGCATTCACGGTTCATCGACGCTCAACCCCGCCAAGAATCCCGGCGGCGCGGACGAGAACTGGAAGGCCGTGCTTGCGTTCCTCAAACGCGTATTTCCGTAAGGAACCGGGCGCGCGTCAGGCCGTTCTGATCCATATCAGTTTTTTCGGAAATGGAGTGCGTTTCGATGGGTGAACTAACCGACAAGATCAAAGGCTCGGTCGACGAAACCGTCGGCAAGGCCAAGCAGGCGATCGGCGGCCATCAGGGCGATGCCGACCTGCACGATGAGGGCCTGGCCCAGCAAGGAAAGGGTAAGGCTGAACGGCTTATAGGCAAGGTGAAGGGCGCGCTGGGCGACGACATCTGACCGATGCGCCGCTCCAGGCGCGGCGCGAACAAGAATTGGGGCGGCCCGTATCGGGCGGCCCCTTTTCTTTGCTGCTTGCCGATGCAATAGGGTTTGAAGATCGGGTATGCCGGCTGGAGGGGTTATGGCGGAAATGGACATCGTCGCGACGGGTCTGCGCTTTCCCGAAGGGCCGGTGGCGATGGCCGATGGCAGCGTCATCCTGGTCGAAATCGCCGCGGGACGGATCACCCGCGTGCTGCCCGACGGCGGCAAACAGATCGTCGCCGAACCCGGCGGCGGTCCCAACGGCCTCGCGATCGGGCCGGACGGCAAGCTCTATTGCTGCAACAATGGGGGGTTCAACTATATCGACGCCAACGGCTATCTCGCGCCGCACGGCCAGGCGGACGATTATTCGGGCGGGCGGATCGAGCGGATCGACATCGTGACCGGTGGTGTGGAGGTGCTCTACAAGGACGGCGATTTCGGATGCGTCCTGCGCGGGCCCAACGACATCGTGTTCGATGACGCAGGCGGGTTCTGGTTCACCGATCACGGCAAGACCCGCAGGCGGGAGCGAGACGTGGTCGGCATCTTCTATGCGAAGGCCGACGGGAGCCACCTGGAGGAAGTGATCTTCCCGAGCGAGAATCCCAACGGCGTCGGCCTCTCGCCCGACGGCAAACGGCTCTACGCGGCCGAAACCTATACCTGCCGGCTGATGGCGTTCAACGTGACGGCGCCGGGCAAGGTCGACGGCGCCGCAGGCCCGGGCG
>JAFEEZ010000416.1 GCA_018240825.1 Pseudomonadota bacterium
ACCGATCGCGACGGCGCCGACCGCTACCGGGACGCCGACGCCGCCCGCCGCACCAGTCAACACGCTGCCAGCCACCTTCGAGGATATGGTCGGGCTGATCCAGCGCAATGGCGGCGGATCGCTCCTCTCGCACCTCAACGCCAATGCGCGGCCGGTGCGCTACGCGCCGCCCGAATTGACGCTGAGCACGCAACGTCCGCTGCCAGCCGACCTGCCGAACCAGCTCGCGGCGCGGCTGCAGGAGTTGACCGGCGTCCGGTGGAAAGTGATCACCGAAGACGCCGCCGGCGAAGCGACGCTGGCGGAGCGGCGCAAGGCAGCCGAGGAGGCAGAGCGTGCGGCGATCCTCGAAACCCCGATCGTCAAGGCCGCGTTGGAAGCGTTTCCCGACGCGGTGCTCGAAAACTGGAACAAGGAATCACAGGTATCATGAAGAGCCTCGAAGACATCATGGCGATGGCGCAGAACGTCCAGGCCGAGCTGGCCAAGGCGCAGGACGGACTCGACCAGATCGAGGTCGAGGGCGCGTCGGGCGGCGGACTGGTCAAGGTCAAGGCGTCGGCCAAGGGCCGGATCATCGGCATTTCGATCGACGATTCGCTGATTGTCCCGGCGGACAAGCAAATGCTGGAGGATTTGATCGTCGCGGCGTTCAACGACGCGCGGGCGAAGGCCGATGCGGCGTCGAATGCGGAGATGGCGAAGATGACGCAGGGACTGCCCTTGCCGCCAGGATTCAAATTACCTTTTTGAACCCTCTCCCATCGGGAGAGGGTCGAGGCGCGTAGCGCCGAGGGGTGAGGGCAGGGCGCGGTCAACGCGCGATCTGCCCTTGTCGATCCTCACCCTTCCGGCGCTATGCGCCTCCCTCCCTCTCCCAAAGGGAGAGGGATTCTATCGCAAACACTTGTCCAACCCGCTGGCGCTGACCACCCCGACGTACCGCGCGATGGCGTTGCCATGCCGCCGCACGAATCCGGTGGGATCGACCGCGTCGCGCTTTTTCGGCAGCGGCAGCACGGCGGCGATTCGCCCGGCTTCCAGCGCTGTCAGCTGCGACGCATCGTGCCCGAAATAACGGATCGATCCGGCGTTCGCGCCGTAGGTGCCGATTCCCGTCTCGGCGACGTTGAGATAGACTTCCATGATCCGGCGCTTGCCCCACAGATTCTCGATCAGGAAGGTGAAGTATGCCTCGAACGCCTTGCGCACATAGCCGCCGCCTTGAATCAGGAAGACATTCTTCGCGGTCTGCTGGCTGATCGTCGATCCGCCGCGGATGCGGCCGCCCTTCTGGTTTCGATTATACGCTTTTTCGATCGCGCGGAAATCGAAGCCGTTGTGCAGGCAGAAACGCGAATCCTCACCCGCGATCGCGGCGCGCGCCATGCGCGGGTCCATCTCGTCGAGCGGCATCCACTTCTTGACGATGCCGTTGCCCGACACGCCGTCGGCGAGCATGGTGAAGGTGATCGGCGGGTTGATGAAGCGGTAAGCACCGACCCAGACAATGCTCAACACGACGAAGCCAAGCACCGCCTTCCATAGCCAGCCGAACAGGCGGCGCGGCCAGGAGCGGCGGGGTTTGGCGGGTTTGGCAGGCATCGGATCGGCTGATTCGGTCGTGAGGGCAGGGGCCGCGGCGAGCGGCATCGTCGCCACTACGCACGGACGGCGCTCTGCGGCAAGCACCTCTTTGGCGGCGGTGATTCCGGTTTCGTAGGCGCCATGCGCGGTCGAGAAATCGCTCGGGTGACACGCCTCGCCGGCGAAGAAAAGGCGATCGTCATGGCTCGCGGCGAGTATACCGCGTTGCCCAGCCTGGCCGACCCGGGCGTGCGAATAGCTGCCGCGGATGAATTTCTCTGCCCGCCATCGTGTCCGGGCGAGGGGCTGGAGCCGCAGCCGCCAGTCGTTGCCGAGCAGCGCCGCCAACTCGCCAATTGCAAAGTCCACGGCGGCGCGGTCGTCCTGGCGTTCCATTGCCTCGGCGCAGTCGCCCCCGAAAAACGCTTCGATCACCGGCCGGCCGAGCCAGCCGACCTGATAGCTCGCGGTGTTGGCGCTGTGCGGGTTGCCGATCAGATGCGCGTTTTGCGGATAATCGCCGCCCTTGATGCCGAGAAAAATCTTGTCAGCGAGCCCGAGCGGCAGCGCGGCGGCGGCCTGACGCTTATGTTCGAGCGGCGGGTCGAAGCGCAAGTCGCCATCGGCAATGATCGGCGTCGGCACGGCGACGATGACGCGATCCGCCTCGATGGTTCCGCCGGGCGTGGTCAGGCGGATGACGGCGCCGCGATGATCGATCAGCGATATGGGCGTGGCAAGCTTGACCGGCAGGCGTTTGGCATAAGCCGAGATCAGCGTGCCATAGCCTTCGCGCAGCCGCCAATTGTCGTCGCCGGCGGCGTTCTCGTACGCGGCCCAGTCGTGGAGCGAGACGTCGGCCAGGTTCGCACCGTTGGCGTAGCCCGATATCGCGTCGATCAAGGGACGCCATGGCGAATTCGCCGGAATGAAGTCGCTGAGTGGCCGGTCGGGGCCATGGACGAAACTCGCCGCGCGTTCGCGCCACTGACTGAAGGCGGCACGGAACGCGGCCTGTTGGTCCGCCGGGAAGCCCAAATCGCGCCATTGCGCGGTCCAGCCCGGCGGCGTGCGGTCGATCTGGAACCCCTCGGCGAGCGCGATTCGCGTCCACGGATTGCGGTCGGCCGAGTGCAGCCAGGCGCAGCCGAGGTCGAGCACTTCGCCGCGCACTTGCATGGTGTGGGCCCGACCGCCGAGGCGTCCGCTCGCTTCGACCAGCAGCACGTCCACGCGTGCTTCGTGCAGACGCCGGGCCGCGGCGATTCCGGCCGCGCCACCGCCGATGACGACGACGTCGTGCTTCATGCAGGTTTAGCGTGTGTCGGGATCGCGGATCGCGAGGAACGCTAACACCGCGGCGACCGCGAGGGCGCCGAGCGCGACCCAATAGCCGATCTGCCAATCGACGCGGATCACCGACGTGGCGATCTCGTCCATGCCCGCCTCACCGCCGCGCTTCGCGGCGTCGGCGAGACGTTGCGGCGTGTATTGCTGCGCGCCCGCCCAGATCAGCGCCAGCGCGCCGAGCGAGGTGGCCACGACCAGCGCCGCCATCCGCTTGCGCAGCAGCGACAGGATCAGGCCGATGACGATCAAACCGACCGCGGCGGCGAGGTAATAGTTGAGCTTGTCGGCATGCGCAGGCGCCTCATTCGCCGACTGCATTACAGGGCGAATGCGGCCGAGGACCAACTCCCACCCGTTCGCCTCGGCGACCTTCGTGTTGGAGCACGACACGGTCATCCACGGCAGCAGGAACGCGAGCAGCGCCACGGCCTTGGGTATCTTGACGTAACGCCACATGATCGGTCCCCCTCTCCAAAAAATGTACCCCCGCAAAGGCGGGGGTCCAGTCTGGGTTCCCGCCTTCGCGGGAGCACATTTATGGGGGCTTGATGGTCAGGCGGCAATCAGCCTTTTCTCGCCCGCCAGCCGCATCATCACCTTCTGCAGCTTCTCGAACGCGCGCACCTCGATCTGGCGGACGCGTTCGCGGGACACGCCATAGACCTGGCTCAGCTCCTCGAGCGTCTTGGGATCGTCGGTCAGGCGGCGCTCGGTCAGGATGTGACGCTCGCGCTCGTTGAGGTCATCCATCGCTTCGGTCAGCAGGCTGTGGCGGACGTCCGCCTCCTGCGTTTCCGCTACGACCTGATCCTGCAGCGGGGCGTCGTCCTGCAGCCAATCCTGCCACTGACCCTCGCCATCCTCGCGCATCGAGACGTTGAGCGACGTGTCGCCGCCCATCGCCATGCGGCGGTTCATGCTGGTCACTTCGTCCTCGGTGACGCCGAGGTCCCTGGCGATCTTCGCGAGATTCTCGGGCGACAGGTCGCCGTCGTCGAACGCGTCGAGCTTCGACTTCATCCGGCGCAGGTTGAAGAACAGCTTCTTCTGCGCCGCCGTGGTGCCCATCTTCACGAGGCTCCAGCTGCGCAGGATGAATTCCTGGATCGACGCGCGGATCCACCACATTGCATAGGTCGCGAGACGGAAACCGCGATCGGCCTCGAACTTTTTCACGCCCTGCATCAGGCCGATATTGCCTTCGCTGATCAGTTCGCTGACCGGCAGACCATAGCCGCGATAGCCCATCGCGATCTTCGCGACGAGGCGAAGGTGGCTGGTGACGAGCTGGTGCGCGGCGTCGGTGTCGCCATGCTCTTCAAAGCGCTTGGCGAGCATATATTCCTGCTCGGGCGTCAGGATCGGAAATTTCTTGATCTCGGCCAGATAGCGGTTGAGGCTCGCCTCGCCGCCGAGAGCAGGAATCGTCGCCGGGACGTTGCTGCGGTTCGCCATGATCACTTACTCCCTTTCCCTCAGCCGGAACGCCCCAGAAGAGGCGACGTTGCCGCGCTGCAACATAAATCAATGAATGAGTGTATCGAACAGTTCCTGCATGTCGGCAGGTATTTCGCTTTCGAATCGTAAAGCTTCTCTTGTGATGGGGTGGATGAACCCGAGGACCGCAGCGTGCAATGCCTGACGGCGGAAATTCAGGGTTTCCAGAACCTTCCGCTGAGCCTGTTTTGTTCTACCAT
>JAFEEZ010000417.1 GCA_018240825.1 Pseudomonadota bacterium
GAGCGCCTGCCAGTCCTCGAGCGTGGGTTTATCGGTCATCGCGCCGCTTTACTCCCCCCACCGTTCGTGTCGAGCGAAGTCGAGACACGCCTGACGTGGGAATACGCTTCTCGGCTACGCTCGAAGCGAACGGAATAGGGGAATCATGCTCCTTTGAACGCCGCCTTGCGCTTCTGCAGGAACGCCATGCCGCCCTCCATCGAATCCGCCGTGCCGCGCGCCGTGCGCTGGTTCTGCGCCTCATGCTCCATCGCGGAGGCATAGCCAGCCTCGAACGCGTGGTTAAGCCCGCGCTTCATTAGCCCGAGCGCGACCGTCGGCCCCGCAGCCAGCCGTTCGGCCAGCGCGAACGCTTCGTGGTCGAGCATGTCGTCATCCACCACGCGGTGGATCATTCCCCACTCCAGCGCCTTCGCCGCCGGGACGCGCTCGCCGAGCATCATCATCTCGGTCGCCCGCGCGCGCCCGATCAGCCGCGGCAGCATCCACGACGCGCCGCCGTCGGGGACCAGCCCGATATTGACGAACGCCTGGAGGAAATAGGCGGTCTCGCTCGCGACGCAGAAATCGGCGGCGAGCGCTAGACTGCATCCGATTCCGGCAGCAGGCCCCCGTACCGCGCTGACGACGGGCACGCCGAGATCGGCGATCGCCGCCATGGTCGGGTTGTAGCTTTGCGTCAGCGCCGTATAGGTCGTGTTGCCGGGATCGTCGCTGCCGAGCGCACCGCCGCCGACATCGGCGCCCGAGCAGAACGCCCGCCCCGCCCCCACCACCAGCACCGCGCGAGCACCGCCGAGGTCGCCGATCGCATCACGCAGCTCGACAAACATCGCCGGCGGCGCCGCGTTGAGGCGGTCGGGACGGTTGAGCGTGACGACGAGCACGTCGCCGCGATGCTCCGTCAGGATATGATCATAGGTCATACGAATCCCCTTTCCGTTCGTGTCAAGCGAAGTCGAGAAGCGTGTCTCGAATTCGCTCGACACGAACGGTTTAGTGTCCTGCTCCACCGTTCGGCGTTTCCATGAACTCGGTCAGCACCCCGCCCATGTCACGCGGATGGACGAAGAAGATCGGCGTGCCGTGCGCGCCGATGCGCGGTTCGCCGAGGACCTTCGCGCCCTTCGCCTCGAACCACGCCTTGGCCTCGTAAATGTCCGGCACCTCGTAGCAGACATGGTGCTGCCCACCCGCCGGGTTCTTCGCGATGAACGCCGCGATCGGCGAACTGGCGTCGTATGGCTCGATCAGCTCGATCTGCGTGTTGGGGGTGTCGACGAAGCACACCTTCACGCCTTGCGCCGGCAGATCGAACGGGTCGCCGATCGTCGTCGCGCCCATCACGTCGCGCCAATAGGGGATGGCGTCGGCGATCGACGGCGTCGCCACCCCGACATGGTTGAGCCGGCCGAGCTTCATTTCTTGGCGGGAGTCGGCGCCGGTTGGGGCGCGCGCACCGGCGGCGTGCCGAGCGTGTAGCCGCACGCCGCCAGCACTTTCGTGATGGGTTCGGCCGACGGCGGCCCGGCAAAGCTGGCGTTGACCGGCTCGCCTGCCGCGGTGGTGGTGGCGAGCTTGATCGATTTCGCCTTTGCAAGGGCGGTGGTGATCGTCGTCACCGCAACATCCTCCCGGATATACGCGCCCTTCTCGACGAACTCCCAGTTCGCCCCCATCGGCGTGCCGCCGTCGATCGTCAGCGTCACCGGCCGATCGGGCGGGCCGCCGAGCGGCGTCCTGGTGAAGAATTGCACCGACACGACCTGCTGCGCGCCCGAATCGCACCGCACCACAATCCGCGCATTGCCGTCGCTCGACGGCGCGCCCGCGACGGTGGACGTGATCGTCGGATCGGTCTTGGGACGGAGCGTGACGGTCCACGGCGCGACGGGGGCAGCGGCCGGGGCGGGCGCGGGAGCCGGTGCGCCGGTCGCCTGAAGCAGGAGCGATAGGATGGAGATCATGACTGGCCTTTCGGGCTGGGGAACGGAGGTTGTAGCGGGTTAACGCGTGTCGGCAAAATCATGCCGCCATTGCGAGCGCAGCGAAGCAATCCATGCGACGTCAGCCCGATGCAATATCGTCAAACAAATCGCGCCAATCCGGATTCGTGGCTTCGATCAACGCAATCTTCTTTGCGCGCTATCTCCTTTGATCTGCTTCTCGCGCAGAAATACCGACTCCATCGCCGGTCCATTTTCATACCATACGAGTAGTTTGCACCCATAGCGTTTGGTGAAGCCTTCGACGACGCCTTCGCGATGCTGCCACGCACGTCGGGGCAAATCGGATGCGGCGCCGGTATACAACGTACCTCGCCGCTTGTTTGCCATGATGTATGCGGCCGGATTCCTGATTTGGGTAGTCATGGATTGCTTCGCTTCGCTCGCAAAATCGAGGGGCTAGAGCGGGATATTGTCGTGCTTCTTCCACGGATTTTCGAGATGTTTGTTCCGCAGCTTGCGCAAACCCAGCGCGATGCGGCGGCGGGTCGAGTGGGGCTGGATGACTTCGTCGATGAACCCCTTTGACGCCGCGACGAACGGATTGGCGAAGCGGGCTTCGTATTCGGCGGTGCGTTCGGCGATTTCCTCGGGCGTACGCCCACGAAAAATGATCTCGACCGCGCCCTTCGCGCCCATCACCGCGATCTCGGCGGTGGGCCAGGCATAGTTGAGGTCGCCGCGCAGATGCTTGGAGGCCATCACGTCGTACGCCCCGCCATAGGCCTTGCGGGTGATGACGGTGATCTTGGGCACGGTCGCCTCGGCATAGGCGAACAGCAGCTTCGCGCCGTGCTTGATGATGCCGTTATGCTCCTGCGCCGTGCCGGGCAGGAAGCCGGGCACGTCGACGAAGGTGATGATCGGAATCTCGAACGCGTCGCAGAAGCGGACGAACCGGGCGGCCTTTTTCGACGAATTGATGTCGAGCACCCCGGCCAGCACCATCGGCTGGTTGGCGACGATGCCGACGGTGCGTCCCTCGATCCGCCCGAATCCGACGATGATGTTGGCGGCGTGACCCGGCTGGACCTCGAAGAACTCGCCCTCGTCCACCGTCTTGCGGATCAGCTCGTGCATGTCGTACGGCTGGTTGGCGGAGGCCGGGATCAGCGTGTCGAGGCTGCCCTCGATCCGGTCCCACGGGTCCGCGGTCGGGCGCTCCGGCACGGCCTCGCGGTTCGACGCGGGCAGGAAGTCGACGAAATCTCGCGTCGCGAGCAGCGCCTCGATATCGTCGTTGAACGCATTGTCGGCGACCGAAGTCTTGGTAGTGTGCGTGACGGCGCCGCCTAGGGCCTCCTGCGTGACGACCTCATTTGTCACCGTCTTCACCACGTCGGGGCCGGTGACGAACATGTAACTCGAATCCTTCACCATAAAGATGAAGTCGGTCATCGCCGGCGAATAGACCGCGCCCCCCGCGCACGGGCCCATGATAAGCGAAATCTGCGGCACCACGCCCGACGCCAGCACGTTGCGCTGGAACACTTCGGCATAGCCGCCGAGGCTCGCCACGCCCTCCTGGATTCGCGCGCCGCCCGAATCGTTGAGGCCGATCACCGGCGCGCCGATCTTCATCGCCAGGTCCATGACCTTGCAGATTTTCTGCGCGTGGCGTTCGCTTAAGCTGCCGCCGAACACGGTGAAGTCCTGGCTGAACACGCACACTAGCCGGCCGTTGATCGTGCCCGTCCCCGTGACGACGCCGTCGCCGGGGATCACCGTGTCCTGCATCCCGAAATCGACGCAATTGTGCTCGACGAACATGTCGAGCTCCTCGAACGATCCTTCGTCGAGCAAGACACTCAGCCGCTCGCGTGCGGTCAGCTTGCCCTTGGCGTGTTGCGCGGCGATGCGCTTTTCGCCCCCGCCCAGTTTGGCGGCTTCGCGGCGGCGGGCGAGTTCTGCGATGGTCGATGACATGGGGACAGGCTTGTTCACCGACTCGAAGATGAACGCAACCATCGGATTGGTCATCGCTTGCGACACATTCAACCGGCGGTCGACACAGAGCGGCGACAGGTCGCCCCCACATTACTCCTCGACCGGACGTATCGGTCGCCACAAGGAGTAAGGACCATGAAGAAGCTGATTGTTGTGCTGGCGGGCCTGGGCTTGGCCACCGCCACCCTCCCCTCGGTCGCCAGTGCGGCGCCATGGACCAGCATCTCGCAGCGCCAGGCCAACCTGAACCAGCGCATCGACCAGGGCGTGCGGTCGGGCGCGCTGACCCGGCCCGAAGCGTACCGGCTGAAGAGCCAGTTGCGCGATGTCGCCGGCCTAGAATACCGCTACGCGCGGTCAGGCGGGCGGATCGACATGCGCGAACGCGCCGACCTCGAGCGCCGCTACAACGCGATCAGCGCGAAGGTGCGGTTCGAAAAGCATGATCGCCAGCATCGCTGGTGACAAGGAAGGGGCCGGGAAAACCGGCCCCTTCGCTTACCGCAGAGGTTTGCCGGAGTCCTTCCAGCGATCGAGAATTTGCGAGTCGCCTAGCAGGTTATCGGCCTTCGCCACGCTGACGTCCTGATATTTCGGCTGGATGGTTGTAAGCTCGGTTTTCGCGACCGGCGCGGCGCCTGGGATCGGCGGCGGCGCGCCGGTCGCGAACGAAACTGGTGGCGCCTGCGGTGATGGATCGATCCTGCGATAGGGCCCCGGCATTGGCTCTCCACCGCGATAGCGCGCGTTGCTGAACGCGGCGGGGGTGCCCCAATAGCCCTTCCAGCGGTGGAAAAAATGCGCGCCGATCGCGTCGGTCATCACCAGCGCGCGGTTCCACGTCGGAGTGACGGCGTAGGTGTGGTAATGTGTCGCCATCCCGACCGCGCCCATGACGTAGCCGTTGAGCGCCGCGGCGGCGATCCGAGTCGCGCGCGCCATGCCGACGGCCGATCGCGGCCGGGCCATCGACCGGTCGCAGGCATAGCTGAACTGGCACCCGGTGGCGCGGTCGGAGCCCTGATAAACGACGCCGCACACGGTCGAGGGAAAGGCCGGATGACGGACGCGGTTGAGAATGACCTGCGCGACGGCGCGCTGGCCGTCGTCGCTCTCCGACGCGGCCTCGTAATAAATCGCGGTCGACAGGCAATCGAGCGCGCGGGCGCGATCGAGCGCGCTCGCGCCGGCCATCGAAAAGGGCTGGGCCGGCTTCACCGTGCCATCGAGCTCGGGGGTCAGCACCGCCTTGGTCGGAATCGCGCGCTTGCTGATATCGATCGTGCCGGTCGTACCTGCGGTCGGCGCGGCGCCGGCTTCGGCGACGTAGAGCGCGGCCGCCCCGGGGAAATGATCCTCGCTCTCATACCCGATCGGCGGCAACGGTGCGGCGGGGGCGACTGTCGGCGGGGCATAATAAGCGATCACCGCGGCCTTGGCCGATACCGCGAGCACCGGCACGCCGATCAGCAGCGCGAATAACGCCGCGCGGCTGTTCCGGATCGTCGATAGGCGCCAGTGGGTCATTGCGGTCCTGGCCGGGTCGATCCCGGCGCGTGAGCGCCTAGCGCAAAAACCTTATCGGATCGCCGACAAATTTGGCCGTGTCCCAGTGGGAAACGATTGATGGTTAATGCAATTCTTGTAGCGCGTGGCTTTGTACCGCCGACCGCTTTGCGGCGGACCCGAGCCGTGACATACTCGCCATCAGCGCGCTCAAACCCGCCTCGGGGGAGGACTTCATGGTTGAATTTCGCTGGACAGCAATTGTCACGATCGTAACATTGCTGGTCTATATCGGATTGGGCCTGCAAGTCGCGAAGGCGCGCGGCACGTCGGGGATCGAAGCGCCGGCCATGACCGGCCACCCGACCCTCGAGCGCGCAGTGCGGGTGCATATCAACACGCTTGAATGGCTGCCGATCTTTCTCACAGCGCTGTGGTTATTCGCGCTTTACTGGAACGAGGAAGTCGCGGCCGGACTGGGGGCGGTCTGGATTGTGGGACGCTTGCTCTATTCGCGCGGATACATGGCCGATCCGGCGAAGCGCAGCACCGGGTTTCTGATTCAGGCGCTGGCGACCTTGGGACTATTGCTCGGAGCGCTTGGGCGGATTGTCTATATGATGGCGGTCGGAGGAGCCTGAGACCTCGGCCGATGGGTGCTGCGAAAACAGGAGTCCAGAGCCAAATGCCCTGTCGCTCGCGATCCTGGATCCCTGCTTTCGCAGGAGCACGAAAAAGCCTCAGGCTTTTTCAAGCGTGCATTGCAGCGGGTGCTGGTTCTGCCGGGCGAAGTCCATCACCTGGCTGACCTTGGTCTCGGCGACTTCGTAGGTGAACACACCGCATACCCCCACGCCCTTCTGGTGGACGTGGAACATCACCCGCGTCGCTTCCTCCACGGACATGCGGAAGAATTGCTGGAGGCACAGGACGACGAATTCCATCGGCGTGTAATCGTCGTTGAGCATCAGCACGCGATACGGCGTCGGCTGCTTGGTCCTGGTGCGGGTCCGCGTCGCAATGCCGACGCCGGCGCCCTCATCGTCGCCGGCGCGGTCGGGCGGAAGGGCCATGTCGAGCGGGGAAAGGTCACGCATCACGAACGCCAAAATATGGCATTGCACCCTGCAAGGGCAAGGGGTGGCGGCGTCGTTAACCCCGCTTTTCGGGTGGGCCGGCCACCGTGGCGTCTAACCTAGAATTTGCCGCGGACCGACAGCGCGATGATCGGGCCAATCAACTGGTTGTGCTGCTCGCGGAAGGACAATGGCGACACCGTCCGGTAGCCGTCATAAACGGCGCGGTCGAGACGATGGCGCGCGTTGAGGAGGTTGAGCACGGTCAGCCGCACGGTCATCCCGGCCAGATCCTTGCGTTCGATGAAGCCGCTGATCCACCACGGCCCCTCCCAGCTGCGCGTCACCTCGGTCGGGTAATAGGATTTGTTGAAATGGTCATAAGACGCCTCCCCGCCCCAGGCGAAGCGGCTGCGCGGGACGTCCTGGCGAAACGAGAAGTCGAGCCACACGTCGTGATTGCCGCCGATCGACCGTTCGACTGCGGTCAGCGGGTCGCGCACGCGGGTGCGCTCGATTCCCATCGTCGCGTCGAGCTTGGCGCCGCGCCAGCCAACGGGATCGAATTGCAGCGTGCTGGTGCTGACAATGCCCAACCGCGAAGCGCGCGGCAAATTGCCGACGCCTTCGTCGCTGGTCCCGATCGGGATGATGTCGACGATGTCGGTGATGCGATGCGCATAGCCGCGCAACCGCGTCTTTCCCCAGCGCCCGAGCTCGCGGCCGACCTCACCCTCCAATTCCCAGCTTTGCGGGGGCACCAATTCGGGATTGCCGGCATTCTGGCGGTCCTGGCTGAGATTGGGTTGCGACAGAAAATCGTAAAAGCTGATCTGGCCGACGCGGCGGCGCAGCTTCAGGCTCGCGTCCCAGCCGGGCGATGGCCGCCAGCCGAGCGACACGCTGCCCTTGGGCCGGAAGAATTTGCGGGGCGCGAGGTTGCCGTCGACTCGTGCAAGCGTGCTTTGCTCGGCGCCGAGGACAATCTGGAGATCGAGTTTGGGGCCGAGCGGGCGGCTGAGCGTCGCGGTGCCCTCGTACCGCGTTTCCTCGACCTTGCCCGATCCGCCGGGGAACGGGACCGGGACGAAGCCGCCCGCTGGCGAGAGCTGGGCCAGCGAGCCGCGCTGGTCGAGCGAATTGTAGGCGCGCTCGAACGACACCTGCCAGGCGTTCTTGCCGGTTTTCCACGAATATTCGGCGCGACCGACCGTCTCGCCGATATACGAATTTCGGCCAAACAGAATGCCCGTGTCGGGGGCGCCGCTGTCGAAGCGCATGATCTGCGTCTGGACGATCGGTTCGTGATCGAAATGGCGAACGCCGATCAGCTTGAGCCGCCCCGGCCCGAACCGGAAATCGTAATCGCCGCTGAGGTCGTAATAAAATCCGTCGAGCCGGTTGCGGATCACCCGGCTGCGATCGTCTCCGTCGGCGCGGGTGCGGCGGTCGCCATTGTAGGACGGGTTCCAATAAGGCGTGCCCGACAGGGTCAGGTTGCCCTTCGCCGATCCCGGCCCGCGAAACGCCAGCTTGGCCTTGACCGTCAACAGATCGGATTCGCTGTGGTAGATCTGATAGCGCCGCTCGGTCAGAGCGCCGCTCGCATCAGTGATCAGCACCGGCCCGCCGAACCCGCCGCGCCCGGTGTCGTCGACCACCGACAACGTGTAATCGAGCCAGTCGAACTTGCCCGAATAGCTGATCGATCCGCTATAGAGGTTCGCGCGCGCGAAATGGGGACGGAAATCGGGGGTCCATTCGAACTGCCCCTTGCCGCCGGCGGCCTTGACGATCACGTTGGCGACCTGGCCGACGAGCCCGGCGATGCCCAGGCTGGCGGCGTCGACCAACTCGATCCGCTCGACATTGGCCGCGGGCACCTTGCGCAACTCGTCGACCGCGCCGCCCGATTTGTTGGCGATCCGCTCGCCGTTGACCAGCACGTTTTCCGACGCCTGGCCGAGTCCACGTTCCTGGTCGGCGGTTTTGATGGTGAAGCCCGGCATCTGGGTCAGCATGTCGTACGCCGTCTGCGGCGCGAAGCGCGCGAAGTCGGCGGGCAGATAGACGCGCTTGGCAGTGGCGTCAGAAACTGGCGGCGGCGCGGGAGCGATGGCTGGGTCGGACGATGATGCAGGCGCCGACTGCGCGCAGGCGAGCGACGGACTCGCCAGCGACGCGCCCGCGAGCAACACGGCGCGCAACCGGAAAACATGAGGCGACATCGACAAACCTCCCGCACGCGCAATATCGATGCGCCATGACTACGTTTGTAGTCGGAAGCTCGTCCTCGTCAAGCTGTATTGTTCCGTTAGCACACGCCGAGCCCCCGTCAACGCCGATCGCGCAAGGAACAAACAGGAAAAAGGGCGGCCGCCGGTTGCCCGGCGACCGCCCGCATTTTCAGCCGTGCGGCGGAAAGGTATCGCTTACGCGGCGACCTTCAGCTTTTCGGCGGCGACCGCGACGCGGTTCGATATCGGCTTGGCGACGTCGCCGGCCAGCTTGATGAAGGCTTCGGTGTTCTTCGAGGTTTCGGCGACCATCGAGTCGAACTGGCCCTTCACGAAGTCCGTGTGGAGCTTGAAGAACTCGGTGGGCGACTTGGCGCCGGCAAAGCTCTTGAACGCCGCGGTGGCGCCTTCGAACTGACGGCGGGCATAGTCGGCATAACCCTGGCCGAGCGTCTCGAAGCCCTTGGCCGCGATCTTGCCCGATTCGACGAGCGCTTCGACGTTGCCCTTGTTGAACTCGTTCAGCTCTTCAAACGCCTTCTGGCCCTTGGCCGCTGCGTCCTTCGCCTTGGCGGTGAAATCCGCGAAATAGGCCTGGCCCTTTTCGGCCGCGTCCTTGATCGTGTCGGTCATCTTGGTCACTTCCTTTTTGATCGCCGGCGCGGCTTGAGCGACGGCGGCGGGTGCGGTTTCGGTTACTGCGGTCACAATATTGGTAGTCGGGGCTTTCGCGGCGGGGGTCTCGACGACCGGCCACACCGGCTGCTCTGCGGCACGCGTGTCGGCGATGACGATGGGCGCGGTCTTGACCGGCGACGCCTTCACGACGGCCGGCTTCTTGGCCGCGGGCTTGCGCGCCGCAGGTTTGGAAACGGGGGTCTTGCTCGCCATCATTGTGCTCCGCAACGTCATTGCTGCACTGCACAAATAGGCGATCCGGCGCGATAGTCAAGGAGTTTTGTGCAGCGCAACATAAACGGGCCGAACCGTCAGCGCGTCTTCACATAGCGCCCCGGTGCATCCTCGATCGCGCCAAGCCTGCCTTCGCCCGGTATTCGGGGGCCCTTCGCCTCGACCCGCCTGGCGCCGAGTCCGCGGATCCATTCGATCCAGTCGGGCCACCAGCTGCCCTTGTGCTCGGTCGCGCCGGCAACGAAATCGCTCAGCGACTCAGCGTCCGAATCCCCGGTCCAGTATTGATACTTGCCGGCGGCCGGCGGGTTGACGACGCCGGCGATATGTCCCGACCCGGCGAGCACGAACTTGAGCGGACCCCTGAAGTGGTGTGTCACTTTCCACACACTTTCCGCCGGGGCGATATGATCCTCTCGCCCGGCCTGGATGTAGCTCGGCGTCTCGACCTTCGACAGATCGATCTTCACGCCCAGCGCCTCGATCCCGCCCTGCGCC
>JAFEEZ010000418.1 GCA_018240825.1 Pseudomonadota bacterium
CAGCGCCGCGGGCATCGCCGCCTGGCATTGCGCCGAACTGGCATACCGGGCCGTCTCGATCCGTTGTTGCGCGCATTGCGTCTGGCCGTCGCCGCAGCCCATGATCGCGATGACGTAGAATACCGAGCCCATGAAGCGTCTCCCGTCGGCGTCAAAACCGCCGGGAGCCGTTGGCGGTTCCCTGAATGCGTCCGCGCCCCTACATGGAGGGCGATGCCGCCCGTTGCCGCCCCGCCGACCAAGGATCGCCCGCTGATCCCGACGCTCCGGCGGTTCCTCCCCTATCTGTGGCCCGCCGGCGCGCCGGCGCTCAAGGCGCGGATCGTCGGCGCGATGAGCCTCGTCCTCGCCTCGAAGCTCGTCCAGGTGTTCGGCGCGGCCTACACGCTCAAATATGCGATCGATCGCATGGCCGGGGGCGATCGCGGCGCGGTGTGGATCGTCGTCGCTTTGGTACTCGGCTATGCGGGCGCGCGGCTGTCGACCACCTTGTTCGACAATCTGCGCAACGTCGTGTTCGAGCGCGTCGGGCAGGAAGCCACGCGGCGGCTGGCGGCGAGCGTGTTCCGCCACCTGCACAAGCTGAGCCTGCGCTTTCACCTCGAACGCCGCACCGGGGCCGTCACGAAAGTGGTCGAGCGCGGGACCAAGAGCATCGATACGATGCTGTACTTCATGCTGTTCAACATCGCGCCGACGGTGATCGAACTGGGCCTGGTGCTCGGCATCTTCTGGATCAATTTCGGAGTCTGGCTGGTCGCGGCGACGATCGTGATGGTCGCGCTCTATATCTGGTTCACGCGTGCAGTGACCGATTGGCGGAACGCCTTGCGCAACCGGATGAACGACCTCGACACCGGGGCGGTCGCGCACGCGGTCGATTCGCTGCTCAATTTCGAGACGGTGAAGTATTTCGGCGCCGAAGAGCGCGAGGCGCGGCGCTATGACGAGGCGATCCAGGCCTATGCCAACGCCGCGGTGAAGAGCGAGAACAGCCTGGCGTGGCTCAACATCGGCCAGGCGGCGATCACCAACGTGATGCTGGGCGGCGGGATGGCGTTCGTCGTATGGGGATGGAGCCAGGGGCGGTTCTCGCCCGGCGACGCGGTGTTCGTCTCAACCCTGCTCAGCCAGCTGTTCCGCCCGCTCGACCTGCTCGGCATGGTCTATCGCACGATCCGCCAGGGCGTGATCGACATGGGCGCGATGTTCGACTTGCTCGACACCGGGGCGGAAGTCGTGGACGCGCCGGGCGCAGAACCGCTCGTCGTAACCAGGGGCCATGTCCGGTTCGAAGACGTGCGGTTCGGCTACGACCCCGGCATGCCGATCCTCAAGGGCATCGACCTCGACATCGCGCCCGGACAGACGCTCGCGGTGGTCGGGCCGTCGGGCGCGGGCAAGTCGACGCTCGCGCGCCTCATGTATCGCTTCTACGACCTGACCGGCGGGCGGATCACGATCGACGGGCAGGATATAGCGGGCGTGACGCAAGCGTCTTTGCGCGCCGCGATCGGCATCGTTCCGCAGGATACCGTGCTGTTCAACGACACGATCGGCTACAACATCGCCTATGGCCGTGAAGGTGCGAGCGAGGCGGAGATTGTGCGCGCGGCGCAGGGCGCAGCGATCGCCGGCTTCATTGAGCGCCAGCCCGACCAATATGACACGCGCGTCGGCGAGCGCGGGCTCAAGCTGTCGGGCGGCGAGAAGCAGCGCGTCGCGATCGCGCGGACGCTGTTGAAAGACCCGCCGATCCTGATCCTCGACGAAGCGACCAGCGCGCTCGACAGTCGCACCGAAAGCGAGATCATGGAAACGCTCGAGGCGATCGAGCGCGGCCGCACCACGATCGTCATCGCGCACCGCCTGTCGACCGTGGTCCATGCCGACCAGATCGTCGTGCTGGAAGCAGGGCGCGTGGCGGAGCGCGGCACCCATGCCGAGCTGTTGCGCAAGCGCGGCTTGTACGCGGATATGTGGGCGCGCCAAGCGCGCGAACGCGAAGAGGCGCTGGCGGCGGAGTGATAAACGGGGATTCCAGTCTATTGCCAAATTGGCTATGCGTCGCTTGTGGTCGATAATTCCTCCAGCATCGGCATTTATTCGGCACCTGAGGCGGCTCAGATGATTGGCATGGGCGCACAGACTTTGCGGCGCTGGCTAATTGGCTACGAATTTGAAATTGAAGGCGTAAAGCATAGCCAGCCGCCGCTGTGGAGTCCTCAGCACGCTGTTTCAGATGGCGAGCTGTTGTTGGGATTTCGCGATTTGGTCGAAGCGCGGGTTGTGAGTGCACTTCGCCGAAAAGGCATTGCCCTCCAAACTATTAGGGTATGCCTCGATCGCGCGCGGAATATTGTGGGAGACCAGCGGCCTCTTTCGACACGGTCGTTCAAAACCGACGGACGTTCGATCTTCCTGGAGATCACCGAAGGTGTCGATGAACCACAATTGATCGATCTGAAGAAACGGCAAGGCGTTTTCCACCGAGTGGTTGAGCCAAGCTTATCCGGCCTCGAATTTGGTGCTGATGCAGCAGAACGTTGGTGGTTATTATCTGGCAAGCGAACGATTGTGGCTGATCCAGCATTTGCCTTTGGCGCGCCGAGTGTCGCAGGCCATGGAATGACGACAAGCAGGATCGCACAAGCCGTTCGGGCTGAAGGCTCCCCAACGAAAGTTGCCAGACTTTACGAAATCAATCCCAATGCTGTTCGCGACGCCATAAAGTTTGAATCGAATAGGGGGCTAAGGCGAGCGGCGTAAAGCTACTTGTTGATCACAATTTGCCTCCTGCGCTGGCACGGGGGCTAAATGCTCTGTTCGATGGCCAACACGAGATCGTCGCTCTACGCGAAAAATTTGGAAGATCGGGCGTCCCGGACGCAGAATGGATCACAGCGCTTGGCAGGGAGGGTGGATGGACGGTCTTATCCGGCGACCTTCGCATCGCTAAAAAACGTCCATCGAGAGAATTGTTTTTTACGCTCAAATCTCGTCGGCTTCTTTCCTCTGCCGTCCGTCCTTGAACAACCGTTTCCCAAAATGGCGGCGCGCATTCTTACTGTTTGGCCGGCGCTGGTTGAACTGGTCGGCGTCACCGACCGAGGCGTTTACGAAATCTCATTCAAAGGCTCGAAATTCCGGCAGATCAGCGGCTAGGCGAGCAAGTCCCGATACTCCGCGTGTCGCTCAATATACGCCTTCACGAACGGGCATTGCGGCACGACCTTGAGCCCCCGGTCTCGCGCGGCGTCGAGGGCGCCGCGGATCAGCTTGGACCCGACGCCGCGCCCCTCCAGCTTTTTGGGCACCAATGTATGCGTGAACACGATCGTGTCGCCCTCCAGCTGATACGCCGCGATCGCCTTCACGCCGTCGACCTCGAGTTCGAATTCGTGCTCGGCGCGATTGTCTGTCACCTTTTCCATCGAAAGCCCTTTCGCACGAGCGGCGGCGCGGCGATATAGCCAGCGACAATGCCCGACGCACTTTCCGCACTCCATTCGACCTTCGGCTTCCCCGCGTTTCGCGGCGTACAGGAAAGCGTGGTGTCGCGCGTGCTGGCGGGCGAGCGGACGCTGGCGGTGATGCCGACCGGGGCGGGCAAGTCGCTCTGCTATCAATTGCCGGCGGTGATGCTCGACGGGTGCTGCGTCGTCGTCAGCCCGCTGATCGCGCTGATGCACGACCAGTTACGCGCGGCGGAGGCGGTCGGGATCCGCGCGGCGACCTTGACCAGCGTGGACGAAAACCGGGCGGAGACGCGCGGGCGGTTCGTCGATGGCGCGCTCGACTTGCTTTACGTCGCGCCCGAACGGGCCTCGGGGTCCGATTTCAAGGAACTGCTTGAGCGCGGCAAGCTCGCGCTGTTCGCGATCGACGAAGCGCATTGCGTCAGCGAATGGGGGCACGATTTTCGGCCCGATTACCGCTTGCTGCGCCCGCTGCTCGATCGTTTTCCCGATGTGCCGCGCCTCGCGCTGACCGCGACCGCCGACGCGCATACGCGTGCCGACATCCTCGACCAGCTCGGGATTCCCAAGGACGGCCTGATCGTCGCCGGGTTCGACCGGCCCAACATCCGCTACGCGATCAGTACGAAGGACAATACGACGCGCCAGATCGCCGATCTGATCGCCGAGCAGCCGGGGCCGGGCATCGTCTATGCCCAGACGCGCGCCGCAACTGAGAAGCTTGCGGAGGCATTGGCAAAAACCGGCCGTCCGACGCGCGCCTATCACGCCGGGCTGGAGCCCCACATCCGCGCGAAGAACCAGGCGGATTTCGTCGCGTCCGAAGACATGGTGATCGTCGCCACAGTGGCGTTCGGGATGGGGATCGACAAGCCCGATGTGCGCTTCGTCGCGCATGCCGGGCTGCCCAAGTCGATCGAAGCCTATTACCAGGAAACCGGCCGCGCGGGGCGCGACGGCGACCCGGCGACGGCGCACCTGTTCTGGGGCGCGGAGGATTTCGCCAAGGCGCGCCAGCGGATCGGCGAGGTCGAGCCCGGGCGGCAGGCGGGCGAGCGCGCGCGGCTCAACGCTTTGGGCGCGCTGGTCGAGACCGCGGGATGCCGCCGCAAGCTGCTGCTCGCGCATTTCGGCGAGGACGCGCCCGATACGTGCGGCAATTGCGACAATTGCCTCAACCCGCCCGCCGCGACCGACGCGACGCGGCTCGCGCAGAAATATCTGTCGGCCGTGTTCCGCACCGGGCAGATGTTCGGGAGCGGCTATGTCGAATCGATCCTGACCGGCCAGTCGAGCGAGCGCAGCCTGATGAACGGGCACGAAACGTTGTCGGTGTTCGGGATCGTCGACGGCGAGGAAGCGGCGTTGCTCAAGCCCGTCGGCCGCGCGCTGCTGCTCAAGGATGCGTTGCGCACCAATCCGCATGGCGGGCTCGAGTTCGGCCCGGCGGCGAAGGCGCTGCTCAAGGGCGAGGCCGAGCTGTCGCTGATCGTTCCGCCCAGGCGCGAGCGGCGGCAGCGGCGCGGTGGGACCGGGGGCGCGAACCCGATCGGCGACCCGTTGTTCGAGGCGTTGCGCGACAAGCGCCGCGAGCTCGCGCAGGAGAACAAGGTGCCGCCCTATGTCATCTTCCACGATTCGGTGCTGCGCGACATGGCGGCGATGAAGCCCGCCAGCCGATCCGCGCTCGGCGCCATTTCGGGTGTGGGCGAGCGCAAGCTGGAAGCTTATGGCGATGCGTTTCTGCAGGTGATACGCGACGCGGCATGAGTTTCGACGCATCCCCTGCGAAGGTCGGGGTGCAGTCGCGAGCGGTCCGATGCTGGACCTCGGCTTTCGCCGGGGCGGAGGAAAGAAGAATGGAACTTCGCAGAGTCGACGACAGCATTTCGGTGTCCCCGCAGATCCAGCCCGAGGATATCGCCGCGATCAAGGCGGCGGGGTTCGTGGCGGTGGTCAACAACCGCCCCGATGACGAGCAGGACGGTCAGCCGGCGGGCGATTCAATCCGCACGGCGGCGGAGAGCGCAGGTCTTGCCTATACAGCGATCCCGATCGGGCAGGCCGGGTTCAGTCATCCGCAGGTCGCGGCGATGATCGATGTGCTCGAAAGTGCCGGGGGTCCGGTGCTGGCGTTCTGCCGGTCGGGCACGCGGTCGTGCAATCTTTGGGCCTTGGCGAGGGCGCGGATGGGGGATCATCCGGCGGTGCTGATCGAAAAAGGCGCGGGGGCCGGATATGACCTGAGCGGGTTGCGGCCGTTGCTCGACCAGCTGGCGGCGCAGGCGTGAACCACGACCAGATCGTCCAGCTGGTCGGATCGGTCGTCGCGATCTTCGCGTTGGCGGGCATCGCGCGCATGCTCAAGTTGGGCCAAAGCCGGATCGCCAGCGAGGACGATGCGCGGCGTTTCGCCGAAGAGGCTTTGGTCGGGTTCGAGGCTGGCCGTGCGCTCGTGTCGGGCGACGGCGGCGCGGCGTTGGTCGCCGGACGGGGCGCGATCGCGGTGCTCAAGCGCCACGGCGCGAAGGTCGCGGCGCGGCGGCTGGTCCCGCCGCTCATCGTGCGCGAAGCGGTCGAAGGCGCGACGGTCGAGACCGGCGAGCGGCTGTTCGGTCCGGTCGTTCTGTTCGGGATCACCGCGGATCAGGTGCATGGGCTGGAAGCGCCACTGACACTGGTGTAAGCAGGGCCATTATGGACCTGCGCCATCTCGCGACCCTCAACCCCGTCGACTATGCGGTCCCCGGGTTCGTCCTGCTGGTGCTCGCCGAAATCATCGTCGCGCGCCTCCGCGACCGCAGCCGCTACGAGCCGAAGGACACGCTGACCAGCCTCGCGCTTGGGCTCGGCAGCACGATCGCCGGCATCCTGACCGGCGGGATGTTCGTCGCTATTGCGCTGTGGGTCTATCAGTTCCGGCTGTTCGACATCGGCTATACCTGGTGGGCGTTCGGCCTCGCGTTCGTGCTCGACGATTTCGGCTATTACTGGATCCACCGTGCGGGGCACCGCATCCGCTGGGCGTGGGCGGCGCACGTCATCCACCATTCGAGCCAGCACTATAATCTGTCGACCGCCCTCCGGCAGACCTGGACGGGCTTTTTCGGCGCGACCTTCATCCTAAAGCTGCCACTGTTCCTGATCGGCTTTCCGGTGCCGATGGTGGCGTTCGTCGGCGGCATCAACCTGATCTACCAGTTCTGGATTCACACCGAAGTGATCGGCCGGATGCCGCGCTGGTTCGAGGCCGTCATGAACACGCCGTCGCACCACCGCGTCCATCACGCGACCAATCCGCGCTATCTCGACAGGAATTATGCCGGCGTGTTCATCATCTGGGACAAGATGTTCGGCACCTTCACGCCCGAACTCGACGAGGAAAAGCCGCGCTACGGCATCGTCAAGAATTTGGGCAGCTTCAACCTGGTCTGGGCGGCGTTCCACGAATGGGTGGGGATCGCGAAGGACGTGTGGGCGGCGCCGACGTGGCGCGCCAGGCTCAACTACATGATCAAGCCGCCCGGCTGGAGCCACGATGGCAGCCGTGAGACGAGCGAAAGCATCAAGGCGCTGTGGGAGCAGCGCGAGCGGGAGAGGAATGCGTGGAACAAGCCGACATCGTCGTCATCGGGGGCGGATCGGGCGGCGCCGCCGCCGCGGGCAGGCTCAGCGAAGGCGGCCGCTACACGGTAGCGCTGCTCGAGGCGGGCGGGCGCAACACCGGCCTCGTCACCCGTGTCCCCGGCTTCATGGGGAAGCAGACGCCCAGGACCAACTGGGCGTACGAAACCGTCCCGCAAAAGGGGCTGAACGGCCGGCGGGGATATCAACCACGGGGCAAGGGGCTGGGCGGGTCGAGCGCGATCAACGCGATGCTCTATATCCGGGGCGCCGCCTGGGATTACGACAATTGGGCCGCGCTCGGGTGCGACGGCTGGAGCTATGCCGACGTGCTCCCCGTGTTCAAGCGCGCCGAGGCGAACGTGCGGGGGCCAAGCGAATATCACGGCGCCGACGGGCCGCTCCGCGTGTCCGATCAGGTTTGCCCGCATCCGGGCAGCGTCGAGTTCGTCGAGTCGGCGGCGAGTCTGCAAATCCCGCGCAACGACGACTTCAACGGGCCGCGGCAGGAGGGCATCGGACTCTATCAGGTGACGCAGTCGGGGGGCGAGCGCTGGACGGCGGCGCGCGGCTATGTCGAACCGGCGCGCGGCCGGCCCAACTTCCGCGTCGTCACCGAGGCGACCGTCGAACGCGTGCTGTTCGAGGACGGCAAGGTATGGGGCGTCGCCTACAAGCACGGGCGCGAGAGCCGTGTGATCCGCGCGGGCAAGGTCGTGCTGGCGGGGGGCGTGTTCGGCACCGCGCAATTGCTGATGCTGTCGGGGATCGGCCCGGCCGCGCATCTGGCCGAACACGGCATCAAGCCGATCGTCGACCGGCCTGCGGTGGGCGCAAATCTCCAGGACCATGTCGACTACGTCGCGGCGTTCGAGGCGCCGGGGCGCTATTTCCTCGGTCAGTCGTTCGTCGGTAATCTGCACATGCTCGGCGAGTTGCTGCGCTGGCTGCGCAAGCGCGAAGGCGCGCTGACCTCACCCTTTGCGGAGGCCGGCGGGTTCCTGACGGTGACGCCCGGCGCGCCCGCCCCCGATGTCCAGTTCCATTTCGTCCCGATCCCGCTCGAGGATCACGGCCGCACCGCGGTCAAGGCGCACGGCTTTTCGTGTCATGTCTGCGTGTTGCGCCCGGAAAGCCATGGCACGGTCCGGCTGGCGTCGGGCGACGTGCGCGACGCGCCGCTGATCGATCCCGCCTTCCTGACCGACGATCGCGATATGGTGGTGATGAAGGCCGGGGTGCGCGCGATGTACCGCATCCTCAACAGCCCGCCGCTCAACCGCCACGGCGCGAAGGACCGCTATCCGATCGACCTTGACGACGACGATGCGCTCGACCGGCTGATCCGTGCGCGGGCGGACACGGTCTATCACCCGGTCGGGACGGCGCGGATGGGGAGCGACGCCGACGCGGTGTGCGACCCGAAATTGCGCGTGCGCGGGGTGGAGGGACTCTATGTCGCCGACGCGTCGGTCATGCCCAGGTTGGTCAGCGGCAACACCAACGCTCCGTCGATCATGATCGGGGAACGGTGTGCTGACTTCGTGAGGGCGGACCTGACAGCATAAAAATGGCCGGTGACTTTCGCCACCGGCCGAGTCTGTCCGCAGGAGGAACCTCTGTGATCAGTTGTAGGCGCGCTCGCCATGTTCGCCGAGGTCGAGGCCTTCGCGCTCGACATCGGGCGAGACGCGCAGGCCAGTGACCGCCTTTGCGATATAGATCGCGACGATGGTGCCGGCGGCGGCCCAGACGATCGTGGTGCCGACCGTCTTGAACTGCACCCACAACTGGTGCGCCATGTCGAAATCGGGCTTGCCCGGGCCGCCGAGCGACGGGGCAAAGACGATGCCCGTGCCGAGCGCGCCGATCATGCCGCCGATTCCGTGAACGCCGAACGCGTCGAGCGCGTCGTCATAGCCTAGCCGCGGCTTGAGCACCGAGACCGCGTAAAAGCACACCACCGACGCGACCGCGCCGAGAATGATCGCGCCGAACGGACCCGAATTGCCCGCCGCCGGGGTGACCGCGACGAGCCCGGCGACGATGCCCGAGCAGAAGCCGAGCGCCGACCCCTTGTGGCCGTTGAGCCGTTCGGCCAGCATCCAGAACAGGCCGGCCGAGGCGGTCGCGACGAACGTATTGATCATCGCCAGCGCCGCCGACCCATTGGCTTCGAGCGCCGACCCGGCGTTGAAACCGAACCAGCCGACCCAGAGCAGGCCCGTGCCGATCCCGGTCATCGTCAGCGAGTGCGGGACGATCCGTTCGGTGGGGTAGCCGATGCGCTTGCCGAGGATCAGCGCCGCCACCAAAGCAGACACGCCGGCGTTGATGTGCACGACGGTGCCGCCGGCGAAGTCGAGCGCCCCCATCTTGAAGAACAGCCCGCCCGACGCCCACACCATGTGCGCGATCGGGAAGTACACGATCGTCAGCCACACCGCGCCGAACACCATCACGGCGGAGAATTTCATCCGCTCGACCACCGACCCCAGCACCAGCGCGACGGTGATCGCGGCGAAGGTCATCTGGAAGCAGACGAAGACATATTCGGGGATCGCGACCCCGGCGGTGAATGTCGCCGCGGTCGAATCGGGCGTGACGCCTTTGAGGAACGCCTTGCCGAAGCCGGAGATGAAGTCGCCCCCGCCGTCGCCGAACGCCATCGTATAGCCGTACATCACCCAGATCAGCATCGCGAGACACGCGACCGCGCCGATCTGCGTCATCGTCGCCAGCATGTTCTTGGCTCGCGTCAGGCCGCCGTAGAACAGCGCAAGGCCCGGCACAATCATCATCAGGACGAGGACGGTCGAGGTCATCATCCACGCCGTGTCGCCCTTGTTGACGGTCGGCGGCGGGACCGCCCCCTGCGCCCAGGCGGGGAGCGCCGCGAACATGGCGGCGGCGGCGATCGCGCCGAGCGCGGCGAATTTGGTCGATTGCTTCATCGTCACCCCCCTCACAGCGCCGTATCGTCGGTTTCGCCGGTGCGGATGCGCACCGCCTGCCCGACATCGAGCACGAAAATCTTGCCGTCGCCGATCGCGCCGGTGTTGGCCGACGCCTGGATCGCCTCGACCACCGCGCCGGCCATGTCGGAGGCGCAGACCACCTCGATCTTGATCTTTGGCACCATGTTGGTGGAATATTCCGCGCCGCGGTAAATTTCGGTCTGGCCCTTTTGCCGGCCGAACCCCTTGACCTCGGTCACGGTCATGCCGGCGACGCCCACGCCCGACAGCGCCTCGCGCACCTCGTCGAGCTTGAACGGTTTGATGATGGCGATGACGAGCTTCATGGAACCCCTCGTTTGCGTTCTCTGAAGGTTGCGATGCAAGCCGCGTGCCAGAGTCGAAACGGGGCGACATCATGCGGAATCGCGCAATCTTGTGTTTCTGAAGCGCCGTTTTTTGTGCAGTTGCGAACGCCTGCCTATTTGTTAGGCAATCCCAGCGCATCTCGCGCGCGCGGCAGGTCGTCTTCGTCGACCATCACGCGAACCGGAATCAGGAAGTAGCTGCCGTCGGCGATCGAGGCGTTGCCGTCGAAGCTGACCGCGTCGATCCCTTCGCTGTCGAGCCGCCCGACGATGATCATCGCCTCGTTGCGGCTGTAGCGCCCGAGCTCGACCAGGCTCACCGCTGGTGCTGCTGCGGCGTCCGGGTCGGATTGCGCACCGGCAGGCCGTCGATGCTTTGCGTGCGCACGGCATATTTCGCGAAGCGCAGCGTCTCGTCATGCTGGCGGTGATATTTGCTCAGCGTGTCGCGCTCGCGCTCGAAGCTCATGTAGGGCACGCCCCAGCCGCAGCTCGTCTGGACCTGATCGACGTCGATCACGAAAATCTGCCGCGTGCCGGGCAGCAGGGTGAAGTGCGCCGCAAGCTCGCTCCAGCCGGCGTCCTGCGGCAGTACCGGCACGCCCCGACCGTACAGCCGCATGATCAGCGCCGGATTGTCGAACGCGCAGAACATGATCGTGATTCGACCGTCGGCGATCAGGTGCGCGTTGGTCTCGTTGCCCGATCCCGCGACGTCGAGGTACGCCACGCGGGTCGATGACAGCACGCGGAAACAATCCATCCCCTTGGGGCTGAGGTTGATCCGCGCGTCCGCGGCGGCGGTGGCGACGAAGAACACCGGCTGGCGCGCGATAAAGGCGACATGCTTGTCGCTTAGCTGATCGAAGAACTCGGCCATGACGCCCCATATCCGATATTGCGAGCGCAGCGAAGCAATCCATGAGCCGTGCGATGACCGTGGATTGCTTCGCTTCGCTCGCAAAAGCGGAAACATTATTCGTTGAATCGAATACCAACCCAGAGCGTGCGCGGCGTGCCGAGATCGATCGATCCGGCCTGGTTGCGCGTCACCACGTTCGCGTCGAACAGGTTTTCGGCGCGAATGATCGCGAACACGCGCCGCCCGAGCGGAAGCCGGGCGACCGCGTCGACCGTCGTCGCGGCGGGCAGGATGTTGGTCTGAAGGTCGTCTTCATACTGGTCGCCGACATAGCGCGCGGTGAGCGACAGCAATGCGCCCGATTTCGGCGTCCACGCCAGCGTCGCGCTGGCGGCGTGGCGCGGGCTTTGCGCGGGCGCGAGGCGATCGAGCGCCGTGCCCGGGGCGCCGACCTGACTGTGGCTATAGGCGTAGGAGGCGGTGAGCGCGAACGGCCCGCGCCGCCACGCGAGGCTCGCCTCGATCCCCGTCGCGACGATCGCCCGGACATTGTCGCGGCGGCGCAGCGTCGGCGTAACCGTGACGTTGGCGATCGCGTCGCCGAGCCGGTTGTAGAATCCGGTCAGGTTGAACTGCACACCGTCGGCGGGCCGCAGGTCGATCCCGCCCTCGACCCCGCGCAGCCGTTCTGGCTTCAGGCCGGCATTGGCTTGCGTCGTGACCGGAAAAACCACGAACGGGCGGTACAGCTCGTTGAGCGTCGGCAGGCGGAACCCGGCATAGGCCGCCGCGCGCAGATCGGCCCAAGGCGCGGCGTGGAACAGCAAGCCGCCGCGCGCGGTGGCTTCGGCGCCGCTCCGGTTCGGAAAAACGTTCGTTGTAATCGGCCCGCCGCTCGCGTCGCGCTCGCGGAAAAAACCGTTGGTGATCGTCCAGCGATCGATCCGCGCGCCGCCGGTCAGCACCAGCCGCCCGATGCTCCAGTCGTCCTCGGCGAACAGCCCCGCGACCGCCGACCGCCCGCCCGCGTTGCGCCGCGCGGTGACGGTCCCCGCCGCGCTATAGGCGTCCTCGAACAGTTCACCGTTCGCCAGCCGCACGTCGCCGCCGACGCGCAGCACATGCCCGCCGCCGACGGGGGGGCGCATTTCGATCTTGCCGCCGATCCCCGTCGACGACGTGTTGCGCTGATCGAGCGTCAGGCGGAACGTCGTCGCGCTGATCACCTTGTTGGTGAAATTGCGCGCTTGCAGATAGGCAAGCGCATCGACTTGCCATCGCCCACGCGACACCAATCGGACGCTGGCATCCTCGCCTTCGGAACTCGAATCCGCACCGCGGAAGCGGAGCGTACGGTTGTCGCCGAACGCCAGCCCGCGCACTTGCAGCTCGGCGTCGGGCCCGACCGGCAAGACGCCGCGCGCGCCCACCGACCAGTCGCGATAGCGCGCGGGCGCGCTCGCCGCGACGCGCTGATCGGCGGGCGTCGTCATGAACCCGTCGCCGCGCTCGAACCGGCCCGACAGACTGGCGAACCCCCGCCCCAGCGTCGGCGAGGCGCTGGCCGAGATGCTTTCCGAATTGCGGCTGCCGTAAAACGCCTCGCCCGCGACCGGCGGCAAATCGGTGCGGGCCGCGCTGACCAGTTCGATCGTTCCGGCGACCGCGCCCGCGCCGAACGGCCCCGACCCGCCGCCGCGCGTGACGCGGATCGCCGCCAGCCGGTCGGGCACGATGGCGTTGAACGGAATATAGCCGAAGAACGGATCGGCGACCGGCACGCCATCGAGCAGCACCAGAGTCCGGCTCGAGGCGTTGCCGCCAAGCGCGCGCAGCGTCGCGCCCTGCGCAGAAGGGTTGGCCGAGCGGCTGTCGGCGCGGCGGAATTGCTGGAGTCCGGCGACGTCGCTCAACACGTCCTCGACGCGGCCGGTCGCGTCGTTGGTCAGCCGATCGCGGTCGATGATTGTCGCGCCATAGGCTGGCGTACCCGGCGGCAAATCGAGCCCGCGGCCGAGCACGACGATGTCCCCGTTGGGGGCGGTCTGGGCCAGCGCCAAGCCGGGCCAGGCCGCAACAAGAAACAAAGCGCGCCGCATCATTGCCGCCTTACCACCGCTCGACAGCAAGACTATGGCCTCTATAGCGGGCGCGATGAAGGCGATCGCCGATCCCGATAACGCGCTGGGCCGCGGGCTGGCGGCGCTCCGCGACCAGTTCAAGGTGCCCGCTGGCTTCCCGCCCGAAGTGCTCGCCGCCGCGAACGACGCGGCCACGCGTCAGCCGACCGCGCATGCCGACCGCACCGCGATGCGCTTCGTCACGCTCGACCCGGCGAGTTCGACCGATCTCGATCAGGCGTTCGCGATTCAAGCGGCGGGGAGCGACCTGTTGCTCCATTATGCGATCGCCGACGTGGCGTGGTTCGTCGACGACGGCGGGCCGATCGACGCCGAAGCCTGGACGCGCGGCGAAACGCTCTATCTCCCCGACGGCAAGGCGCCGCTTTATCCGCCAGTGCTGAGCCAGGGGGCGGCGAGCCTGTTGCCCGACGGCCCGCGTCCCGCCGTGGTGTTCACCGTCCGCGTCGCGTCCGATGGCGGGGTCAAGCTCGACGGCGCCGAGCGCGCGGTAATCCGCAGCCAGGCCAAGCTCGCGTACGAAACGGTGACGGATGCCGACACGCCGCCCGGTTTCGCCGAACTCGCGCGACGCATCGCAGCGGCCGAAGACTCGCGCGGCGCGGCGCGCGTCGATCCGCCGCAGCAGGAGGTCGATGCCGTGCCGGGTGGCGGTTACGAACTCGCTTTTCGGCCGTACACGCCGTCCGAGGAGCGAAATGCTGCGCTGTCGCTGGCGACCAACATGGCGATCGCCGACGCGCTCCAGGCGCATCACACCGGGCTGTTCCGCGTGATGGCGGAGCCCGACGCCGGCGCGATTGGGCGCTTGCGCCATACCGCGGCCGCGTTCGGGCTCAACTGGCCCGGTGCAACCCCGCTCGAGCAGTTCGAGCGCACCCTCGATGCGACCGACCCCAGGCAGGCCGCGTTCATGCTTGCGATCCGCCGCGCGGGGCGCGGCGCGTCCTACGTGCCGTATAAGGAAGGCGTCGTGCCGTGGCATGCGGCGATGGCCGCGACCTATGCACATGGCACCGCGCCGCTGCGCCGCCTCGCCGACCGCTATGTCGTGATGGCGACGCTCGCGGTCGCGAACGGTCAGCCGGTGTCCGAGGTGGTGAGCGATGCCTTCGCGAAGCTGCCGCAGGTGATGGCGCGCGCTGATGCGCTGGCGGGGCGAGTCGAGCGCGCGGTGGTCGATCTGGCCGAAACGGTGCTGCTGCGCGGACAAGTCGGCGCCATCTTCCCTGCGGTGGTCACCGATCTCGACGAGCGCGGCGCGCGGATGCAGCTCACCGACTTGCCGGTGGTCGCGCGGGTCGATGCGAAGAACGTGACCCCGGGCGACACGATGCGCGTCCGGCTGACTGCGGTCGATCCGGTGCAGTGGGCGCTGCACTTCGATCGGGTGAACTAAGTCGTCAAATCCCAGAGCGTCGCGATCAGCGTGCGGCGCGCGAGCGTGATCTTGAAATCGTTGTGGCCATAGCCGCGGGCGGCGGTGAGCAGCGCATCGGCCGCCGCCTCAAATGCGGCAGTGCCGGCGGGCTGGCCTGCCAGCGCGGCCTCGACCGCCGGATCGCGCCACGGCATCGGCGCGAGACCACCGAACGCGAGCCGGGCCGACGTCACCACGCCGTCCTCGACCGCGACGGCGGCGGCGACCGACACGAGCGCGAAGGCGAAGGAGGCGCGGTCGCGCACCTTGCGATAGACCTGACGCCCGGGCGGCGGCGCGGGGAGGTCGATCGCGGTGATCAGTTCGCCCGGCTCCAGCACGGTCTCGATCTGCGGCGTGTCGCCGGGCAAGCGATGGAAGTCGCCGAGCGCAATCCGCCGTCCATCGCCGCTGGCGCGCGCCGTCACGACGACAGCGTCGAGCGCGCTGAGCGCCACCGCCATGTCCGACGGGTGGGTCGCGATGCAACTGGCCGACCCGCCGAGCACCGCGTGGATACGGTTGAACCCGTGGATCGCATCGCAGCCACTGCCGGGGTCGCGCTTGTTGCACCGGGCGGCGGTCTCATAGAAATAGTAACACCGTGTGCGCTGAAGCAGATTGCCGCCCGCGCTCGCCTTGTTGCGCAATTGCGCCGACGCCCCCGCCAGCAGCGCGCGCGCCAGCATCGGATAGCGCGACCGGATCAGCGGATGCGCGGCGAGGTCGCTGTTCGGCACCAGCGCGCCGATGCGCACGCCGTCGTCATGCCCCTCCACCGTATCGAGCCCGATCCGCCCGATATCGACCAATCGTTCGGGCGTTTCGACCTGGAGCTTCATCAGATCGATCAGGTTGGTCCCGCCGGCGATGTAGCGCGCGCCCTCAGCCCCCGCGGCCAGCGCCGCCGCAACACTGTCGGCGCGCGAAAAGGCGAACGGCTTCATGCCTCGGCCACTTCCTTGATCGCGTCGACGATCGTCGGATAGGCCGAGCAGCGGCAGATATTGCCGCTCATCCGCTCGCGAATCTCGGCGTCGGTCAGCGTCACCGCGCCGAGATCGGCGCTGACATGGCTCGGCCAGCCCATCGCGACTTCGTCGAGCATCCCTTTCGCCGAACAGATCTGCCCCGGCGTGCAATAGCCGCACTGGAACCCGTCATGCCGAATGAACGCAGCCTGCAGCGGATGGAGGTCGTCGGCCGTCCCCAGCCCCTCGATCGTGGTCACATCGTCGCCGTCGTGCATGACGGCGAGGGTCAGACACGCATTGATCCGCCTTCCCGCTACCAGCATCGTGCACGCCCCGCACTGGCCGTGATCGCACCCCTTCTTCGCGCCGGTCAGCCCGAGATGTTCGCGGCACAGATCGAGCAGCGTCGTACGAACGTCGACCTCGATTTCATAAGGCGCGCCGTTGATGGTGATCCGCATCGTTTCTCCCGCGGCATATTTTTGCGACAATTGGAGTTTACGGCCGCGGGGACATCGTATCCCCGACCAGTAGCGGAACACAACGTAACAATGCGCCGATCGTTCAGCCTTGTCCTCTTGCTCTGCGGAGTCGCCCCGGCAGCATTGCATGCGCAAACCGCGCCCACGCCGCCTGCGACGCCCGAGCCCCAGTCGACCCCCGTGCCGTCGCCGCCGTCGTCCGACGACGGGGCCATCAGCGACGAGCCCGACATCATCG
>JAFEEZ010000419.1 GCA_018240825.1 Pseudomonadota bacterium
CGGCCCCGATGCCGCCGCCGATCGCCGTCATGATGACGCAGCCGTAAAGCAGGTTGCGCGGATTATCCTCGTCGCCGATGATCCCAACCGCGCCGTTGATCCAGACGAGCAGGAAGATCGCCGCCAGCGCCAGCGCGACGCCGCCGCGATACGCCCAGTTGCGCGTCAGCCGCAACGCGAGTTCGAGCACGATGCAGCTGCCGCCGATCATCACCCCCGCGAGCACGAAATCCGTCGCGGTCCAGTTCACTTCGGTTGTGAACCGCATCGCAACGAACGGCAGCAGGATCAGGCCGACCGCCGCCGACCAGATGAGAATCGACCATTTCCGATTGCCGCTCGCCGCTTCGATCGCCGTCATTGCCTTGTTCCTTTCCATCGGTGATGCTGGCGTGATGACACGGCCGTGGTGTGAGCGGCATGAGCAACGGGTGAGGTTTTGCTGAAGAATGACGGTGCCGCGGTTCGCCTTCGCCGATTTCGTGCTCGACCTTGAAGACAGGCGGTTGAGCCGTGCGGGCGCGGTGATCGAGGTCAACGCGCGCTATTTCGACGCGCTGGTGTTGCTGGTCCGCGAAGCGGGGAAGCTCGTTCCCAAGGACCGGTTCCATGACGAGGTCTGGCGCGGCGTGCCCGTCACCGACGATGCGCTGACCCAGTGCATCCGGACGCTGCGGCGCCAGCTCGGCGATGACGCCGCCGCGCCCCGCTTCATCGAAACGGCCCCCAAGCACGGCTATCGCTTTATCGCCGCGGTCGTGTCGACCGGCGACGGCCGCCAGGCGGCCGGCGACGATTCGGCCTATGGCTGGCGCGCAACGCTGTTGCTCGGCGGCGCGGGAGCTATCGGCGCGGGGATGGCGGGGATGATCGGCGGGCTTGGCTACGGATTCGCCGCCACGGCCGCTCCACTCCCGCCCGCGACCGGAGCCGCGTCGCTGCTGCTGATCGTCTGGTGCCTGACGATCCTGATGGCGCTGATCGGCGGCGGTGGCGTCGCGTTCGGGATTGCGCTGGCAGGCCGGATGGGCGGCGGGCCGTGGCGATGGAGTATGCTCGGCGGCGCGGCCGGTGGCCTTGTCGTCGGCGCGGTGGTGAAGCTGCTCGGACTCGACGCGTTCAACCTTTTGCTTGGCCGATCGCCGGGCGACATCACCGGCGCGGTCGAAGGAGCGTTGCTCGGCGGCGCCGTCGGGCTGGCCGGCTGGCTGGCGAACCGCGGCGTTCCTTCATTCCGCCGCCGTATCGCGATCGCCGGCGGCGTCGGCACCGTTGTCGGCGCGCTGATCCCGCTCGCCGGCGGGCGGCTGATGGCTGGCAGCCTCGATCTGCTGGCGCGCAACGTGCCGGGATCGCGGCTGCGGCTCGATGCGATCGGGCGGTTGTTCGGCGAAGTCGGGCTGGGCCCGATCGCCCAGAGCGCCACCGGCGCCTTCGAAGGCGCGTTGTTCGCCATGTGCATCATCGCGACGATGTTGCGCGCGCAAAGCGACCTGGACGACGGGACCTGAAGTGGAGCGTTTCTAAAGCGCCGGCTTGCGCAACAGGCGCATCCTCAATTCTTCCAGCGTAACCGCCGCGACGGCGTTCGGACGGTTCGCCGCCCCCAGGATCGCGCCGACGTGGCCGAGGATCTGGCAGGCGAGATCGAAATTCTGCAAGGTGTGGGCATGCCGCTGGAGCATGATCGGATCGTCGCTCAATTCGTCCCCCACGACGTCGAGCAGGCGGCGGACATAGGCGAGTTCCTCCGACAGGCGACGATCGAGGTCACGGCCATCCGGCGCCGCGCCGGCGGTTGACGGGCAGTCGTCCGCGATGATGCCGCCGCTGCGGATCGCGGCCTGGATGGTGTCGACCCGAGCCTGCCCGCGCCCGAACATCCGTTCGGGAGAACGCCGCCCGGCGACCCATTCCTCGACGAACGCGGGTTCGCCGAACCTGATCCCGCATCGGCCCGCCGCCCGCCAGACCACCGTGGCGGGAAGTTCGATCTGAAGCCGTCGCAGGATCAGCGCCGCGCCTTCTCCGGGCAGCACCGCGCCCTCGATCATCGCGCCGCCTTGGGAAAGGTTGCGGATGCGAACAGGCAGCGTCACGCCGTCGGCTTCGATTTCCGCGGCCATGAACAGGTTTTTGCGTGGAGCGCGATCCTGCCTGCCCGGCGCGTCGGCCGGGATCATGGCGTCATCCGGCTGTTCTGTCACAAATACGCAAGCCTGATTTTACTCAATTCGACAGCGCCGCTCCGGTATCGACCTTCTCGACCCAGGCGGGGAAGAAGCTCGGCTGGCGGTTCGACCAGCCAGACGCGGTGGCCGCGGCTTCGCTGATCGACTGGAGCAGCTTGCGACGCAGTTCGGGGTGGAGGTGCGGCAACGCCGCCGCCGCACAGAACGCACCGGGCAGCCACGGGCGGACTTCGGCGCCGATCAGCCGTTCGTAAAGGAAGCGATAGGCGGAAAACGAGGTCAGCCGCCCCTGCCCCAGGTCGAACGCAGTGACGGTGATGAGCGGGGCCATGAACATCTCGATCGCATCCAGCCCGCTATCGTCGGGCACCATTTGGCGGATCTCTTCAAGCCGGTCGTAGATGCGCGCCTGCGCGCGGATGCTGGCCGCCTCGACCGCGTCGCGCGACCAGCGCAGCATTGCGTCCTCGCGCTCCAGCCCGACATCGAGGCTGCGCCGGATATAGCGCTGCGTCGACGAGGCGAACCCGGCAAATTCCTTCATCTCGGCCAACGTCATCGCGCCGTCCGCTGGTCTTTTCGTGGCACCCATACCAAAACCCCACCCGCTCAATTCACAGGGAGATGATGCGCCGATATGGTTAACGTTACGCTTAACGCCCCGTCGCCCCGCGTTCAGGATGGAATCACGGATCGTGCTGCGGCGCAACGAAGATTGCGACGAAACGAGTCGGTCTGTGCGATCGGTTAATAAGTGAGGGATTTGGGCAACATAATCTCCGGCGTCCCGGCTCGGAGAGGCTAGGCGTCCTGCTGCCGCTCCGCTTCCGCCGCTTCGTCGAACCCCGAAGATTTCGGCGGCTCGCCCTTGTCGCCGGGCTGCGTTGCCGAGGGCGGGTCGGAGGCGTCCATCGATTCATCGAGTCCGCGGTCGAGCTGGGCGTCGGCGTTTTCGGGGTCTTTCTTCAGCCGTTTCTCGATCGACTTGTCCTGCCCGGCGTCCTGGGCGGGGTCTTGTGCGACGGCTTCCTTGCCAGCGTCGCTGCCGGTCGTGGGATGGTCGCTCATGATGCTCTCCTGATGAACGTTTCGGATGCGAAAACGTGCGTCGCTCGATTCCTGTTCCAACAAAAAGGCCCGGCGGAAACCCGCCGGGCCAATCCGTTTTCCGTTGGTTCGAATCCTAGTTGCGGCTGCTGCCGAACAAACGAAGGACAAACAGGAACATGTTGATGAAGTCGAGGTAGAGGCTGAGCGCCGACATGATCCTGGCGCGGCCCTCGCTGTCGGTCCCCGCGACGTAACTGTAGATGCTCTTGGTGCGCTGGGTGTCGTAGGCGGTGAGGCCCGCGAAGATCAGGACGCCGATCACGCTGATGATCAGCGACAGCGGTCCGGAGTTGAGAAACACATTGACCAGCATCGCAACGATGAGGCCGACCAGCCCGACGATCAGGAAGCTGCCGAAGGCGCTCAGGTTGCGCTGGGTCGTATAGCCCCACAAGCTGAGGCCCGCAAAGCCCGCGGCGGTCGCGAAGAAGGCGCCGGCGATCGATGAATTGGCGTAGGCCAGGAACAGCGTCGAGAACGACGCGCCAAGCAAGACCGCATAAGCCCAGAACAGCGCCTGGAGCGCGCCGGTCGACATCCGGTTCTGGCCGAAGCTCATCGCGAACACGATGCCCAGCGGCGCCAGCGTCACGATCCAGCCGAGCGGCGAGAGACCGGTCTGCGAAAGCAGCGCGGTATATGCGCCTGAATAAAAGACGCCCATCGCGACGATGCCCGTGAGCAGCACCGCCGACGCCATGTAATTGTAGACCGAGAGCATATAGGCGCGGAGCCCCGCGTCATACGCGACGCCGCGCGCGTCGGTCGCCGCGCCGACAGGCGCCAGACCAGGACGGGGATCGGACCAATTGGCCATCGAAGACAACTCCTTGTGCACGGCCCCGATGGCCGTTCGGGGACAATATCGTAGTTCCGCGAGGCGAGTTCAAGCGAAACACGACACGCGCAGGTCGCGCGAAATGGGTTAAGGAAGCGCGATGCACCGCTTGTTCGTCGCCCTGCGCCCGCCGCCTGCGATCCGCGGCCTGCTCGCCAGCGTGCAAGGCGGCGTGCGACACGCGCGGTGGCAGGATGACGATCAGATCCATCTGACGGTGCGCTATATCGGGGAGGTGGAGCGGCCGCTGGCCGAAGACGTCGCGATCGCGCTCGGCCACATCCATGCGGCTGCGCCCGTCATCGCGCTCGCCGGGGTCGGGGCGTTCCACAAACTGAGGCGCGTCGACGCCCTATGGGCGGGGGTCGCGCCGCATCAGGCGCTCGCGGCGCTCCACAAGAAGGTCGACCAGACGCTGGTGCGGCTCGGGCTCGATCCCGAACGCCGCGCCTATCTGCCGCATATCACGCTTGCCCGCCTGCCGCGCTCCGCGGGTGGCGATCCGGCGATCGAGCAATGGCGCGCGCGTCATGCCGGGCTGGCGAGCCAGGCCTTCGCGCTAGATGCGCTGATTCTCTACGAGAGCCACCTCGGCCGCGCCGGCGCGCGCTACGAACCCATGGCGCGCTATCCGCTAGGCTAACCGGCGACCAACACCCCGCACGCTATGCGGCCGCCCGAATTGCCCGACGGATCGGTCGTCATGTCGTCGGTAGCGGCATGGATCACCATCGCCGCACCGTCGGCGTCGAGCAATGCGTCGAAGCTTGCGCCCGGCAGGTTGATCCCGACCGTCCCCCGTCCATCGGCGCCGACCCGCAGATTGGGCAGGTCGCCGGCATGCGGCCCCTGCGGGTTCATCGCGCCGTGCTTCATCCCCGTCGGGTTCCAGTGCGGCCCCGCGCTCGCGAAATCGGGACCTTCGCATCGGCCGATGGTATGGAGGTGCGCCCCGTGCATGCCCGGCGGCAGGAACCGTGCGTCGATCGTCACGCGCAGCCCGCCTGCAACTTCGCGCACCGTGGCGCGGCCGACATCCTTGCCCGCGGGCGTGCGCAATATCGCCGTTGCGAGGCGGCCGCCCGCGATCGGCGCGCCCACCACGGGCTTCTCGTCGCAGCCCGCCAGCGCCAGAACCGTTGCCGCAGCCGTCACGTAGCCAATCCGCATGTCGCCCTCCCTGGAGTCGCTTCGCCTGCAACCCTCGACTTGTCGGGCCGGTTCCGCAAGACTGACGGCGCAAACCCGGGGGCGGAATATGACGCGATGGATACTGTGTCTGACGCTGCTGCTCGCCGCGTGCAGCCATGACGCCGGCGACATCCCCAGGCGCGTCGACACCGCGCCTGACCTCCCGCGACTCGTCTCGACCATCGTTGTTCCGGTGTCGGCCCGGCTGGCCGATCTTGCCGCCGAGATCAACCGTGCGACGCCGCAAACGCTCTGGACCATCGACAAGCGGGAAGCGGCGTGCGTCCCCGCCCAGCGCATCACCGCCTGCGCGATCAAGCGCAAGGACGGGTCGTGCCGCATTGGCATCAAGAAGCTGAAGGTCACGCCCAACCTGTCGTGCCGGATCGTCGGCCAGGCGGTGCGGGGACCGATCCGGCTGTCGGGCAACGGATCGGTGCTGACGCTCACCCTCCCGGTGCGCGCCACCGTGAGCGCGCAGGACATCGGCCACGTGATCAAGCGCGAGACCGCGACCGGCGCGGCGAATGTGCGCGCCACCGTCCGCCTGTCGCTGGCCCGCGACTGGAACCCGACCGCGACCGTCCGCATCGCCTATGACTGGACCAACCCGCCCGGCATCGACATTTTCGGCAAGCGCATCGTCTTTGTCGAGACGGCCGACGCCAGGCTGGCGAGCGTGATCGCGGGGCTCGAACGCTCCCTGCCGAAGCAACTCGCCAAGCTGCATGTCCGCGACAGGGTGTCGGCGGCATGGCGACAGGGATTTGCCGTTATCCAGCTCAACCGCGAGCACCCCCCGGTCTGGATGCGCACCACGCCGCAGGCGCTCGGCTTCGGCGGGTATCGCGTCCGCGGCGGCGACCTGCTGCTCGACATCCAGGCGAGGACGCTGGCCGAGACCTTCGTCGGCGACCGGCCGAGCGCCCCCGCCCCGACCCCGTTGCCGGCGCCCGCATCGGGGCTGGGCCAACAGGGTTTGGCGTTCAACATCCCCGTCCTCGCGCAATACGACCAGCTCGAACCCGTCGTGCTGCGCGCGCTGGAGAAAAGGGCGGCGAAGGGCATCAGCCTCCCCAAGCTCGGCGCGGTCGACACAGAATTCGGGAAGGTCACGATATATGCCACGGAGGGCGGGCGGCTCGCAGTCGGCGTGTGGGTAAAGGCGAAGCTGCGCAGCGGACTGATCGGCGAAACGCGCGGCGAAGTCTGGCTGTCGGGCCTGCCGGTCAATGAGGAAAATTCGGAACGCATCCGCATCACCGATCTCAAGATCGCGACGCGCACCAACAGCAAGACGGTCAACATGCTGATCGCGCTGTTCGACGATCCGCAGACGATAGACGCGATCCGCACCGCACTGACCGAAGATTTTGCGAAGGACTATGCCAGGGTCCTGGCCGCCGCGCGTACCGCGATCGCCAGCCGCCGCGAGGGCGACGTGCTGCTGTCGGCCAACATCAACAAGGTCACGCACGGCAAGATTATGGTGACCGGCAAAGGCTTGTTCCTGCCGGTCCAGGCGTACGGGACGGCGACGATCGCGTATCGGCCGGCTCGCTAAATCCATAACTTGACGGTTATCGATCGGAGCAATAACCCGCCGGTTATGAATGCGACTCAGGATTTGCTGTTCCGCACCCTTGCCGATCCGACTCGGCGCGCGCTGTTCGAACGGTTGTGCCGCGAGGGCGAGCAGACCGTCGGCGCCCTGACCGCGCAGGCCCGGGTGTCGCAGCCCGCGGTGTCGAAACATCTCCACCTGCTCCGCGACGCCGGCCTCGTGCGCGACCGCCAAGCGGGCCGCCAGACGCATTACAGCGCGCGAGCGTCGGCGCTCGCCCCGCTGATCGACTGGACCAGCCGGATGGCGGGGTTCTGGGAACAGAAGTTCGACGATCTCGAAGACCTGCTCAAGCGGATGGACCAATGACTGAAACGCGCCCGGAAGCACGAAGCGTCACCATCGAGCGCGAGTTCGCGCATCCGCCCGCGAAGCTGTGGCGCGCGCTGACCCAGCCCCGCCTGGTCGCCGACTGGTTGATGCAGAACGACTTCGCCCTCGCGGTCGGGCACAAGTTCAATCTTAGCGGCGACTGGGGCGGCACGCTCGATTGCGAAGTGCTCGAGATCGAACCCGAGGCCAGTCTCGCCTACACCTGGAATCATGTCCACGACGATCCGCAATTCGACCTGCGCAGCACCGTCACCTTCACGCTGACGCCTACCCTGGCGGGCACATTGCTCCGGGTGGAACAGGCCGGGTTCCGCCCCGAACAATCGCGCGCGTTCGGCGGCGCGACATGGGGCTGGCGGCAGAATTTCGACAAACTCGATGCTTTGCTTGGGGGGATGGAATGAATTTCAATCGATGGGTGCGCCAGATACATCGCTGGCTATCGGTCCTGTTCACGCTGACCGTGATCGCCAATTTCGTCGCGATCGCAGCGGTGGGCGCGCCGCCGGCCTGGATCACCTATTCGCCGCTGCCGCCACTGTTCCTGATGCTGGCGACCGGGCTCTACCTGTTCGCGCTGCCCTATCTTCGCAGGGGTGCGCGTGCATGACCGACCGGACTCCGTCCGAAAAGATCGATCGGCGCATCGCCGATCTCGGCGACTGGCGCGGCGAGATGCTCGCCAGATTGCGCGGCATCGTCAGGCAAGCCGTGCCCGATGTAGTCGAGGAATGGAAATGGCGCGGAGTGCCGACCTGGTATTGCGACGGCATGATCTGCACCGGCGAAACCTACAAGGCGACGATCAAGATGACCTTCGCCAAGGGCGCTTCGCTTGACGACCCGGCAAGGCTGTTCAATTCGAGCCTCGACGGCAACGTCCGCCGTGCGATCGACTTCCACAAGGGCGACACCGTGGACGAGGCCGCGCTGACCGCTCTGATCCAGGCGGCGGTCGAACACAACCGGCGCTGCTAGGCGCTGGCGGGGAGCGGCGCAACGCCGTCCCCGCCAGCCGTGCGATCAGGCGTTTTCGGTCTCCGTCACCGCCGCC
>JAFEEZ010000041.1 GCA_018240825.1 Pseudomonadota bacterium
ATAGCGACCAGATTGAGGAAGACCAGGTCTTCCTGGTCGCTGCCAATTTGCCCGCGACGGCGCAGTCGGTCGCAGGCAACGCCTATTGCTCGGTCGAAGGGCTGGGCGAGAAGATTCCGGTCGACGTGCTCCCCGCAGACACCGCCGCGAAGATTCTCGGCGAGATGGGAACCGAGGACAATTACGAGGTTTCGAGCTTCCTCGACACCGGCGGGATGCCCAACAAGCTGCCCGCAAGCATGACCGACCGCCAGAAGACGCTGGCGAGCGTCACCGCGCTCAAGTGCAGTCGTCCGCTGCCGCCGGGACATGACATGGCGCTCGTCTGGTCGGGCAAGATCGTCAGCGCGAGCGGCAAGCCCGCGGGCGCCGATCAGCGCTTCGACTATACCGTGCGCAAGCCCTTCGCGGTGAAGTTCGAATGCGGCCGCACCAACGCGCAGGCGGGGTGCAACCCGGTCGAGAAGGCGTATCTGCGCTTCACCGCGCCGATCGCGATGAGCCTCGCGCAGCAGGTGCGGATCACCACCGTCGACGGCACCGTGATCAAGCCGGTGTTCGACAAGGATGAGCAGAAGTCGGCGACGATCAGCGACATCACGTTCGCCGCGCCGATGCCCTATGCGACCACCGCCAAGGTGACGATCCCCGCCGGCATGAAGGACGAGAGCGGTCGCGATCTGACCAACGCTGCGCGCTTCCCGCTCGACATCCGCATCGACGCCGCCCCGCCGCTGGTGAAGTTTGCCGCGTCGTTCGGCATTCTCGAACTGAAGGAAGGCGGCGTGCTCCCCGTCACAGTGCGCAACGTCGAGCCGTCGCTGCAAGGGCAGAATATCGCTATCGGCGGCAAGTCGCTCCGCATCGAAGGGGCCGACGGCAAAATCGCCGAATGGCTGCGCACCGTCGACAGTGCCGACGATTACAATGTCGAGGATATCACCGACAAGGACGGCAACGTTACCGGGCACATCCAGAATACCGGGTCAAAGCCGATTCTGACCGGGGCCGACGCCGGATCGCCGATGAAGATCGACCTGCCCGGCAAAGGCAAGGATTTCGAGGTCGTCGGCATCCCGCTGTCGAAGCCCGGTTTCTATGTCGTGGAGCTGGCGAGCCCGGTGCTCGGCCAAGCGTTGCTGGGCCGCAAAGCGCCGCGTTACGTCGCGACGGCGGCGCTCGTCACCAACATGGCGGTGCATTTCAAATGGGGTCGCGAAAAGAGCCTTGCCTGGGTGACGAGCCTCGACAGTGGCCAGCCGATGGCGAACGCCGCCGTGACCGTGACCGACAGCTGCACCGGCGAAGAACTCGCGCACGGCAAGACCGATCGGTCGGGCGCAGTGTTCATTCCCGAAGGGTTGCCGGAACCGGCGGCCTATGGCGGCGGTTGCTATGAGGGGTCGAGCGACCACCCGTTGATGATCTCGGCCCGCGCCGGGGACGATTACAGCTTCACACTCAGCGCCTGGGGCGAAGGCATCCGGCCGTACGACTTCGATTTGCCTTACGGCTATTCGAAGTCGGGCGAGGTATTCCACACCGTGTTCGACCGCGCGCTCGTCCGTCAGGGCGAAACGATCCACATGAAGCATATCGTCCGCCAGCCGAGGGGCGCGGGCTTCTCGATCGGGCCGGGCTTCACCGGCACGCTCAAGCTGTCGCATCGCGGGTCGGACACGACGTTCGACATTCCGCTGACGATCGACGCGAACGGGATCGGCGAGACAGAATGGACCGCTCCCAAGGGCGCGCCGATGGGCGATTACGATATTCAGGTGATCGGCGCGGACGGCGGCACGACCTACACCGACCAGTCGTTCAAGGTCGACGAATACAAGCTTCCGACGATGCGCGCGACGGTGACCGGGCCGAAAGAAGCCGCGGTGCGCCCCAAGACGCTGCCGCTCGATCTGTTCGTCGGGTATTTGTCGGGCGGCGGCGCATCGAACCTGCCGGTCGAAATGCGCGTCGGTTATTTCGGCCGTTCGGCGACCCCCGAGGGCTATGACGGCTATACGTTCGGCGGAACCGAGGTGAGGGAAGGGACCAAGCCGCTCAATGGCAGCGGCGAGGAGGAGGAAACCCCATTGCCTCCGACCCAGACGCTGCCCGCCATGCTCCGCGCCGACGGCACCCAGCAGACCTCGATCGATATCCCGACGCTCGACAGCCCGACCGACATGCTGGTTGAGATGGACTATCAGGACGCCAATGGCGAGGTGCTGACCGCGTCGAAGCGCATCCCGATCTACCCGTCGGCGGTGCAACTGGGCGTCAAAACCGACGGCTGGCTGATGAAGCAGGACGATTTGCGCCTGAACTTCGTCGCGCTCGACACCGATGGCAAGCCGAAGAAGGGGCAGAACGTCCAGGTCGCGCTCTACAGCCGGCAGGTGCTGACCGCGCGGCGGCGGTTGATCGGTGGTTTCTACGCGTACGACAACCAGATGAAGACCGCGCGCATCCCGGGAACCTGCTCGGCGACGACCGACGAACTCGGCCTCGCCAGGTGCAGCATCAATCCCGGTGTGTCGGGCGAGGTCTATATCGTCGCGACGACGACCGACGCCAACGGCAATGTCAGCCGCGCGGTGCGATCGGTCTGGCTGGCGGGCGATGACGATTGGTGGTTCGGCGGCGACAATGGCGACCGCATGGACGTCGTGCCCGAAAAGACGTCGTACAAATCGGGCGAGACCGCGCGTTTCCAGGTGCGGATGCCGTTCCGCGAGGCCGAGGCGCTGGTGACGGTCGAGCGTGAGGGTGTGCTGTCGAGCTTCGTCGCCAGGCTGTCGGGGTCGAACCCGGTCGTTGAAGTCGCGATGCCGGCGAGCTATGCGCCCGACGTGTACGTGTCGGTGATGGCGGTGCGCGGGCGCGCCAGGCCGGGCGCCGGAAGCTGGCTGCAAAGCATCGGCCGCGCGCTCGGGCTGACCAAGGCGCCGGTCGAGGCGCAGGAACCGACCGCGCTCGTCGATCTCGCCAAGCCGAGCTATCGCCTCGGCATCGCCAAGGTGAAGGTCGGGTGGGAAGGCCACCAACTCGCGGTCAACGTCAAGGCCGACAAGCAACGTTATGCCACGCGCGACACCGCGATGGCCGACATCACGGTCAAGACCCCCGACGGCAAGCCGGCAAAGACCGCTGACGTCACCTTTGTCGCGGTCGACCAGGCGTTGCTGCAACTTGCGCCCAACGACAGCTGGGACGTGCTGACCGCGATGATGGGCGACCGCCCGCTGTCGGTGATCACCGCGACCGCGCAGACGCAAGTCGTCGGCAAGCGCCACTACGGCAAGAAGGCGGTCGAGGCGGGCGGCGGCGGCGGTGGCGATTTGTCGGGCCTCAATCGTGAGAATTTCCAGCCGGTGCTGCTGTGGCAAGGCAAGGTACCGCTCGACGGCAACGGCCATGCCGCGGTGCGCGTGCCGCTCAACGACGCGCTGTCGAGCTTCAAGCTGGTGGCGATCGCGACCGACGGTGCGCAACTGTTCGGGACGGGTAGCGCCGATATCCGCACCGCACAGGACCTGAGCGTCTATGCCGGCATCCCGCAACTCGTGCGCACCGGCGACCAGTTCGCCGCGGGCTTCACGCTGCGCAATGGCTCCGCCAAGCCGATGACGGTCACCGCGAATGTCGCGCTCGAGCCGCGCATCGCCGAGGGCAAGCCGCTGACGGTGACGATCCCCGCGGGGGGCGCCGCACCGATCGCCTGGAACCTGACCGCGCCGATGGCGTCGGGTCAGCTGACCTGGACGGTCAGCGCCAAATCGGCCGACGGCAAAGCGGTCGATAAACTGACGACGACGCAGCAGGTGATCGACACCTATCCCGCCGACGTGTGGGCGGCAACGTTGACGCGCGTCGGGGCCAACAACGGACTGTTGCAGGTCGCGCCGCCGGCGGGGGCAATCCCCGGCCGCGGGGTGGTCGATATTCAACTGACCGACACGCTCGCGCCGCCGTTGGTCGGGGTGCGGCGGTTCATGTCGCTCTATCCGTATGACTGTTTCGAACAGCGACTGAGTCGCGCCATCGCGCTCGGCGACATGGGCATGTGGCAGTCGCTGGTCGGCGATCTTCCGACCTACCAGGCCAATGATGGCCTGCTCCGCTACTGGCCCGATTCGAAAATGCCAGGGTCGGAGGCGCTGACGGCCTATGTCCTGTCGGTCACGATGGACGCCGGGCTACCGATTCCCGAAGCCGCCAAGACCAAGATGGTCGAGGGGCTGAAGGCGGTGCTCGACGGGCGGCTCCGGCATGAGGATTATGGCGACGTCCGGCTGATGCGGCTGGCGGCGTTCAACGCGATCGCGCGGGCGGGCGCGGCGACGCCGGCGATGCTCGGCCAGATCAGCATGACGCCGTTGGAAATGCCGACCTCGAACCTCGCCGACTATCTCGTCGCGCTCGACAAGGTGCCGGGGCTCGCCAACGCCAATGCGCTGAAGGCCAAGGTTGAGGCCGTGCTGCGCACGCGATTGGTCTATGAGGGCACGCGGCTCGACCTGTCGGACCAGGACAAGGCGCCGTGGTGGCTGATGTCGTCGGCCGACGAAGGATCGATCAAGGCGGTCATCGCGACGCTCGGCCGGCCCGGCTGGAACGACGAATCGGCGAGAATGATGGTCGGCGTGTCGTTCCGCCAGGTGCGCGGACGGTGGGACACGACCACCGCCAACGCCTGGGGCACGATCGCGGCGAAGAAGTTCGGCGCGCTCTATCC